>CAJQRN010000027.1 GCA_905612295.1 uncultured Candidatus Nitrosopumilus sp. | reverse complement strand
CAGATACATTTCTTAATGTTTTACAATACCCATACCCTCTAAGCACCATTACTATAGAATCTGGAATTTTAGCCTTAGAAAAAGTGAATTTGATGGATAATGCAACAAAAATAATAAAACTTGAGAGACAAAGAATTATTGAAACATTACAAAAATTTGATACCTTTGAAGTCTTTGATTCTAAGGCTAATTTTGTATTATTTGATGCACATAGCTCTTACAAACGAGTTTATTCAGCACTCGCAGAACAGGGAATTTCTATTAGGAAATTAGGTAAGATAGGAAATCATGAAGGCTGTCTTAGAGTAACAATTGGAACAAAAGAAATGAATTCAAAATTTTTATTGGCTATTCGTGATTTATTGCAATGACTCTCAAACAGAAATTAGAAGGAATCTACATTGATGATTTATTTAATCATATTGATATTGATAGTTTAATTTTTGATTGTGATGGTGTATTAATTGATATTACAAAATCATATGATCAAACAATTATAACCACCGCAAAATATGTTTTAGAAACTTTAGCAAACATTAATGATTCAATTGATATAGATTTTAAAATTATTGATGGATTCAAATCTACTGGAGGATTTAATGATGAAGTTGATTTAACTTATGCTGTAATTCTTTCAATTGTTGCTGCAAAAAAATTAAAAAAAAATCAAACTGAATTTATTTTTACTGTTATAAAAAATTCTGATTCAACTGGAATAAAATCCGTTGAAATTTTTTTGAAAAACCAAGTTGATATTTCTAAAATTATTAATCAACTATCATATCCTGGTTCTCATAAAGAAAATATTTTGTATCAGATATTTGATCAATTATTTTATGGACCTGAACTTTATTTAAAATTATTTAAAAATAATTCAAAATTTTCTAATTCTGGTTTAATTGAAAATGATGATGTGATACTTGATGATGAATTATGTATAAAATTACAAAAAAAATTTGGTAAACAAATTTCTATGGTTACTGGAAGGGGAAAAGAATCTGTTAGTTATTCATTAAAAAATTTATTACAAAAATTTGATCTACCAAATTCAGTATTTTTAGAAGATGAATCAAGAGATCTTGCAAAACCAAATCCACAGGCACTTGTAAATTCTATCAATGGAATGAATAGTAAATCTTGTTTGTATGTTGGTGATTCTATGGAGGATTTTATTATGGCTAAAAAGGCAACAATTTTAGGCAATAAAACTACTTTTTGTGGAATAATTGGAACTAGTAAAAATCCTCAGGAAAAATTGAAATTATTTGAACAAAATGGAGCCATTCTTGTTTTAGACTCTATTACTTTACTACCAAAGGTATTAAATTTAGAATAAATAATATTAGATAATCTGTAAATAATATGACTCCAAGAAAAACATCCATTAATCGAAGTACCAAAGAAACTACAATTTCTGTATCTGTAAATCTTGATGGTTCTGGAAATACTAGTATTAAGACTGGAATTAATTTCATCGACCACTTGATCACATCTTTTGGCAAACATGGTATGATGGATCTAAAAGTGAATGCAAAATCAAATGACGGTATTGAACATCACTTGATTGAAGATACTGCAATTACTATTGGTCAGGCAATTGACAAGGCATTAAGCTCAAGAAGTGGAATAACAAGATTTAGCTATGCTTCAGTACCTATGGATGAATCTTTAGCTGAAGCATCCATTGATTTAGTAAAACGTCCATTTTCAAAATTAACTTTATCATTAAAACGAAATAAAACGGAAAATGTTTCCAAAGAAGATCTTGAACACTTTTTTCAATCTCTACTTCAAAATTTGAATAGTTGTATTCACCTCACTGTAAAGTATGGTGATAATGATCACCACAAGGTTGAATCTGCAATTAAATCTCTTGCTGTTGCATTTAGAACTGCATCATCATATGATAAAAAGCAAAAAGGAATTCCAAGTACTAAAGGTTCAATGTAATGGTTAGTGTAGCAATTTTTGACTATGGTGCTGGAAATATTTTTAGTCTCAAAAATTCCCTTGAGCAAGCAGGTGCTTCTGTAGATATTATTACTTCTTTTGATAAACCTAACATTTATTCTGGATTGTTATTGCCTGGAGTGGGTAATTTTGATCCTGCAATTAAAAGTATAAATGAAAATTCAAAAACTAAATTTCAAGATTTTGTTAAGGCTGATACCCCTGTTTTAGGTATCTGTCTTGGTATGGAAATGTTTTTTGAAAAAAGTGAAGAGGGAATTGAAAAAGGATTTAATGTAATTGATGGCGAAATAGTAGTTTTGCCATCTACTGTAAAAGTACCTCATATGGGATGGAATAATTTAGAAATTAAAAGACCTGGAGTTATTTTAGAAGGAGTTAAAGATGATTCCTGGGTTTATTTTGTTCATTCTTATCGTGCACAAACAAAATTTGATGATGTAATAACTGCTGAATCTGATTACGGTGTTAAAATTCCTGCAGTTGTTGAAAAGAATAATTTCTTTGGAACTCAATTTCATCCTGAAAAATCTGGCGATGTTGGAAAAATCATGATACAAAATTTTCTAAGTGTGTGTAAAAAATGAAAGTAATTCCTGCAATTGATCTTATGAGTGGGCAAGTAGTTAGATTGTACAAAGGTGATCCTAACCAAAAAACAGTATACAGTGATGATCCCATCAGTATAATAAAAAAATGGGAAGATGCTGGTGCTGACATGATTCATCTTGTAGATTTAGATGCTACATTGGGTTTAGGTTCTAATTTTGAATTAATTAAAAAAATTGTTTCCTCAGTCTCAGTACCTGTTGAAATTGCCGGTGGATTACGCTCTGAATCCTTAATACTTGAAGCTCTAAAAATTGTTGATAGAGTTGTAATTGGAACTTTTGCTTTCAAGGAACCTGAGTTATTACAAAACTTACTAACTAAACTAGGCCCTGAAAAAATTGTTATTTCTGTTGATCATAAAGATGGTATTATTGTAACTCATGGTTGGCAAGATACTACTGATATTTCCTTAATTGATTCAATGAAGGAATTTTTACATGTTGGATTTACAGAATTTCTTTTAACCAATATTAATCGTGATGGAACCTTAGAAGGACCCGATTTAGAATTTCTTAAAGATGCATGTGATTTAAAAAATGCAAATGTAATTGCTAGTGGCGGGATTTCTAATATTGATGATATTCCTAAAGTAAAACAAAGAAATGCATGGGGTGTTATTTTAGGTAAAGCACTTTATGAGAATAAAATTACAATTCAGGAGAGTAAGAAATTAGCATGACCTTAACTAAAAGAATTATTCCTTGTTTAGATGTAAAAAATGGCAGAGTCGTTAAAGGGTTGAATTTTGAATCCATTAAAGATGCAGGTGATCCTGTAGAGTTAGCTGCTAAATATGGCAATGAGGGTGCTGATGAACTTGTATTTCTTGATATTACAGCTTCTGATGAACAACGAGAAACAATTAAAGAATTAGTTCGTAAAGTTGCTTCTGTAATTAATATCCCATTCACTGTAGGTGGTGGAGTTAAATCCGTTGATGATGCTCGAAACATCTTGCTTAATGGTGCTGATAAAGTTGGGGTTAATACTGCTGCAATAAAAAATCCGGCATTAATTACTGAACTGATGACATTATTTGGAAGACAATGTGTTGTAGTTGCAATTGATGCAAAAAGAAATTATGAAATTAAAGAAAATGTAAATATTTTTTCAGAAGATGATAAAAAATTTTGGTTTGAAGTTTTTATTTTTGGGGGAAAAGAGGGAACTGGAATTGATGTAATTACATGGGCAAAAGAAGCTGAAAAATTTGGTGCTGGGGAAATTTTACTTACTAGTATTGATGCTGATGGTACTAAAAATGGATATGATGTTTTACTTACAAAATCTATTGTTGATAATGCATCTATACCTGTAATTGCATCTGGTGGATGTGGAAAACCTGAACATATGGCAGAAATTTTTGAAAAATCAAATGTCGATGCTGCACTTGCAGCCTCAATTTTTCATTATCAAACTCATGGTGTGAAAGGTGTCAAATCTTTTCTTAAAGAGAAAAAAATTCCTGTAAGATTATAATATCTAGGTTGTATATCAAAAATATGAATAAATCCATTGATGATATTGATTTTAAAAAAAGTGATGGTCTTGTACCTGTAATTGTTCAAGATGCAAAGACAAAAGATGTTCTTACACTTGCTTATACAAATAAGGAGTCTTTAGAGTTAACAAAAAAAACTGGTAATTCTTGGTTTTGGAGTCGTTCTAGAAATAAACTCTGGATGAAAGGTGAGGAATCTGGTAATATTCAGAAAGTTAAAGAAATTTTAGTTGATTGTGATTCTGATGCAATTATTTATCTTGTTGAACCATTAGGACCTGCATGTCATACTGGTGAAAAAGTTTGTTTTCATAATGAACTAAAATAATTTAGCAGACTGGTTCAAATGTTCTTTCATCCCATGAGCTAGTTTGATTCATCATTTCAAAAGTTATATCAGAATATTCTGTTCCAATTATTTTTACCACCCATGTACCTACAAGTTCATTTACTGAACATATTTTTTTAAATTCACTTAATCTTGGTTCAAAATATAAATTAAAATTTGTTTTATCTTTTCCATCAAAATCCATCGTGATGTAATTACTCCAACTTGTATTGTTTAATGGTCGAAAAAATACGACTTTGCCTTTTTCTTCTTGTTTTAAACCATTTACAACTATGAAAATTTTTTCACCCAAATTATATTGATTTTTATCTATTGAAAACGGCCCTGATTTTATCCACTCTTCTTCAATTTCTATCTCTTGTATTGTTTTCTCATTTGGAGTAAATGTGATTATTGCTCCAACAATTATAATTATAATTATTATTGGAATTATTACTTTAACTTTAATCACTCAATTCTAGTTTTAAAAAATGTCTAAAAACTTTACTATTACCAAATTTTATCATCTATTATTCGCCTGACTCATTCTCAAGTTTTATTATATTTTTCTAGACTAAAATTAAGTATTACTTAATTTAATATTAGGATTTTTTATCTATCTTAATAGATAAATTATTGATCTTGGCTAGAACTTCATTACAATGTAGAGAATGTAAAAAGGAATTTGAAACTGGTTTCAAGTATGTTTGTGATGACTGCTTTGGCCCATTAGATGTTAAATATGACTTTCCAACTTTAAGAAAAGATACATTTTCTAATCGTGAACAGACATACTGGCGATATTTTGAATTACTTCCAATAGAGAATAAATCCAATATTGTTGATATTGGAGCTGGAATGACTCCACTTACTAAAGCTGATAATCTTGGAAAAAAATTAGGACTAAACAATCTTTACATAAAAAATGATTCTGTAAACCCTACATTTTCATTTAAAGATAGACCAGCTGGTGTTGCAATTTCAAAAGCAAAAGAACTTGGATTAACTGCAGTTGGTTGTGCATCAACTGGTAATTTAGCATCTGCAACTGCAGCACATGCAGCTAAAGCTGGACTACCGTGCCATGTATTTGCACCAAGTAATATTGAGATGCCCAAAATTGCTCAAGCATTATCCTATGGTGCAAATTACATTGCAGTTGATGGAACTTATGATGATGCAAATAGAATTGCAGCACAAATTGGTGATAGTAAAGGAATTGGTATAGTAAACATTAACCTACGTTCACATTACGTTGAAGGATCTAAAACATTTTCTTATGAAGTTGCAGAGCAACTTGGTTGGGAAGTACCTGATCAATTAATAGTTCCTGTTGGAAGTGGTGCAATGCTTAATGCAATTTGTAAAGGATTTGAAGAATTACAAACTGTTTCATTGTTAAATGATGTCTCCAATATGCATATGGTTGCAGCACAACCACATGGATGTGCCCCTATAGTTGATGCTTTTAAGAAAAATTCTAAAGAAGTAATTCCTGTTGAAAATCCAGATACCGTTGCTAAGAGTCTTGCAATAGGTGATCCTGGAGATGGACGATATGTTTTGAAAAGATTACAACAGTATAATGGATTTGCAGAAGAATGTAACAATAAAGAAATTTTAGATGCTATACTTCTTTTGGCTAAAACTGAGGGAATATTTACAGAACCGGCTGGAGGTGTAGCTATTTCTGTATTACAAAAAATGGTTGAACAAGGTAAAATTGATAAAAATGATAAAGTTGTATGCTATGTTACTGGTAATGGTCTGAAAGCAACTGAATCTATTATGCAAATATTACCGCAACCAACTGTATACAAACCAAACATTAATGAAATCTCCGAGGCGGTTTAATAATATGGCAAATATTACATTTACAATTCCTTCCGTACTAAATGCAGGCGGTGGTGAGAAAAAAATTGAAATCTCTGCTGATTCTCTACAGGATTCCTTTGTAAAAATATCTGAACTTTTAGGTGATGATTTTAAACGTAGAGTTTTAGAGGCTGATAATACTCCTCGTTCTTTGATTAATATTTACATTAATGGTAAAAATGCCAAATTTTCTAGTGGCATGGAAACACCTCTAAAAGATGGTGATGATGTCTATATCTTACCTGCAGTCGCAGGTGGTTCTGAAGATTTGTCCTCAAAAGAACTTGATAGATATTCACGTCAAGTTATGCTTGAAGAAATTGGATACAATGGACAATTGAAATTAAAAAATTCTAAAGTATGTGTTGTTGGAACTGGTGGATTGGGACATCCAATTATTACAAGATTAACTGCAATGGGTGTTGGTACATTAAGAATTATTGATAGGGATGTAATTGAACTATCTAATTTACATAGACAAACATTATTTGATGAAGATGACGTTGGACAAGTTAAAGTTGAAGTAGCAGCAAAAAAATTAAAAAAATTAAATTCTGAATGTAATATTGAAGCACTTACTGTTTCTGTTAATGATTATACTGCACTTGAAGTTGTAGAAGGATGTGATGTTGTAATTGATGCACTTGATTCAGTTAACGCAAGATATGCATTAAACAAAGCATGTGTTAAGTTTGGAATCCCATTTGTTACAGGAGCTGCAGTTGGAACATCTGGACAGGCATTTACAATTATGCCAAAAGAAAGTGCATGTTACTATTGCATGTTTCCAGAACTTGATGAAGATACAATGCCAACTTGTAGCATTGAAGGAGTGCATCCATCAATTCTTTCTATAATGGGTGGAATAGAAGTTGCAGAAGCTGTAAAAATAATTACTGGAAAGAAACCAAATTTATCTGATAGAATTTTACATATTGATTTAGAAAATTTAGATTTTAACAGTACTAGAACATTTAGAGCTGAAGAGTGTCCAATTTGTGGAACTGGAAAATTAGAAGTTGTAGAAAAACAAGAATTAATTTTAGAAGAGTTATGTGGAAGAAATAGAGGAAAGAGAACTTATTCAATTACTCCAACTGATACTTTTGAACTTGATTCTGTCAGTGTTTCAGCAGTTGGAAAGCAAAAAGGATTTTTAGTTGAAAATTTAGGTGATTTGGGATTATCTATGAGGACCAATGAGATATCTGTTAATTTTATGAAGAGGGGTTCTGCAGTAGTTGTTGGCTCAAAAGATGAGGAATCTGCTATATCTTTGTATAAAGAATTATTGGGTCAAACAGTCAAAGTAGTAAATTAATTATTTACTATTTTAAATAATCTTAATCCGATTTGTTACAAGTAAATTCTTTGCATATTCAAGGATTTTTAGATAATACGTCACTGTACATTTTTATTAAATTTTCATAAAATAATTCTTGATTATATTTTATTTTTAGTACTTTGTTCCCTGCTTTTCCCATCTCGTCTGAGATATTTGGATTTTTAATTAACTGAATTATTTTTTCTGCCCACTTTTTTTCATCATGAGTATCAATTACTAAACCTGTTTTTTCATGTTGGATAATATCTGACATTGGAGTAATATCTGATGCTATCACTGGTCTGTTTTGTTGCCAAGATTCTAACATTACCAATCCAAATCCTTCTATCATGCTTGGAAATAGTAATGCATTTGATTCACACAATAGTTTCTTCTTTTGATCTGGAGTAACGTATCCTGTAAAAATTACACTGTCTTTAATGTTTAATTTTTTAACTAATTCTTGTAGTGCTGATTTGTGTGGACCATCTCCTGCAATTATTAATTTTACATCCTGTACTTCTTTTATTATAATACTCCATGCACGCAAGATTACTTCCACATTCTTGTAAAAAACTAATCTTCCTAGATATACAAACTGATTTGATTTTAGTTCTACAGAAACTGATTGTTCATCTTGTATACAGTTTGGAATTATATGAATTGGCTTTGTTGTTCCTATCTTTTGTATGTCATTTTTTGTAGCGTTACTTACTGTATGTATACAATTGAATCTAAATTTCATCATTAGTTTTTCAAAAAATGGTACCAGTCTTGCATTTGTACTCGATACATTGGACTGTTTTGCCCATTTTCTCCAAAAGTTTTTGTCATAAATTGAGAATATGTCATGAATTGTTGTAACATGTGGAGTTTTTGTAAATGTGGATAATAACGATCCTGCTAATGCTGGTGAGAAATTATTAGAGTGAATAATGTCAATTTTTTCATTTTTTATGATGCTTTTTCCTTTTTGGAATGAATTCAATGTATATCTAATGTTATCTGTAAATGATGGCGGCAGTCCTCCCTTGTATTGAATAGTTGGACTTACTGGAATAATTTTGAGATTCTCTGATTCTTGGTATTGTTCTCCTTTGACATTGTTTGTAATTACCCATACTTTATGACCATTTTCTGCCATAACTTTTGCAATTATTTTGAAGATGTATTCTCCTCCGCCCTTTGTAGTTGAAAAAAATTGTGATAGTAGTAAAATATTCAATATTTTGAATTTCAATTAGAATCATAAGAATATGTCGGCATTGACAAATCATTATATTGTAAACTTTAATTTTTATCTCTAAATGATTAATTCTTCTGATTTGAAAAATTATGATTCTGATGGAATGCATACAATTTATGATCAATGGCCGGAAATGGCTAAAAATGCTTATGAATCAGATCACGATGAAGCAATTTTTGATAATATTGATCATATTATATTTGCTGGAATGGGATATTAATTACAGAAGCAACTTTACGAACTAATTCTTTAATTGTTTCTCGTTGTTCATCAGAAGCTGTAATATCAAGAAATACAAGTTCATCAGCACCCTCATTGCCATATTTAGCAGCTAACTCTACAGGATCACCTGCATCTTTAATGGATTCAAAATTCAACCCTTTAACGACTCTGCCATTTTTTACATCTAAACAAGGAATAATTCTTTTAGTTAAGGTCATGCTAATTTCTTACTCTCCTGAATTGTAATTTTATTCTCATAAAGTGCTTTACCTAAAATAACACCCCATGCATTTCTTTGTTTTACTTTAGGAATATCATCAATATTAGAAATCCCGCCACTAGCAATTACATTTGCATTTTTTAAATCACATGCATCTTTAAGAAATTCTAAATCGGGTCCTTCTAAGGTTCCATCACGATTAATATTGGTTAAAAGAAATTCTGTAAATCCAACATGTAAAAATTCCTTCATTGAATCAATTAAGGAAATATCAGTAGTATCTTGCCAACCATGAGTTACAATAATACCATCTTTATGATCAACAGAAATAACAATTTTTTCAGGGCCTAGTTTAGTTAGTAAGTTTTGTAATAACTCAGGTTCCTTGAAAGCAAAAGTTCCAATTACAACTCTATCAACAATTTTTAGAGCTTCAAGTATTAAGGATTCAGAGCGTAATCCACCGGCAATTTCAACAGGTACTGAGACTGAGGAAACAATTTTTTTAATTAATTCAAAATTAGAACCTAAACCCAATGTAGCATCTAAATCTACAAGATGAATCATGTCAGCACCAGCATCTTCCCATTTTTTTATTATACTGATGGGATCATCACTGTATACTGTTTTTTGGTTAGGATCACCTTTGTACAATCTAACTACTTGCCCACTCATAAGATCAATTGCAGGAATTACTTTCATTTTTTACACACACTTAGAAAATTTTGTATCATGATTTTTCCAACATCGCCAGATTTTTCAGGATGAAATTGAGTTCCAAAGAAATTATTCTTTTCAACAACTGCAGGAATTTTAACACCGTAATCAGATTCAGCAGTTATTACATCATCAAATTTTGTTTGTGCACGATAAGAATGAACAAAATAAACCCAGGAATCATCTTTAACTCCTTCTAAAATAACTCCAGGTCTTTTAATTTCTAAATTATTCCATCCCATATGAGGTACTTTTACAGTAGATGGCAAAACTACTATTTCGCCATCAATTACATTAAATCCTTTTTCAATTCCCTCTTCACTTTTTTCAAAAAACATTTCCATACCAAGACAGATACCTAAAACAGGGGTATCAGCCTTAACAAAATCTTGAAATTTAGTTTTTGAATTTTCATTTATACTTTTAATTGCAGGATCAAAATTACCCACTCCAGGCAATAACAATCCAGAATAAATGTTAGGTTTATCAAAAGAAGTAATAATATCTACAGAAGCACCTGCTTGCTCAAGGGAATTTTTGAGACTAAAAATATTTCCAGCACCATAGTCAAAAATTGCTACACTAACCATTACATTGAACCTTTAGTACTTGGAATTCCTTTTTGCTTTTTATCATATGATGATGCAGTTCTAAATGCAACAGCAAGAGATTTAATTGCAGATTCAACCTTGTGGTGATCATTATCACCATACTTTACAGTGAGGTGAATACAACTATTCAAATTTTGAAGTAGAGATTGAAAAAAGTGTTCAAGATCTTCTTTGGAAACATTTTCCGTTTTATTTCGTTTTAATGATAAAGTTAATTTTGAAAATGGACGTTTTACTAAATCAATGGATGCTTCAGCTAAAGATTCATCCATAGGTACTGAAGCATAGCTAAATCTTGTTATTCCACTTCTTGAGCTTAATGCCTTGTCAATTGCCTGACCAATAGTAATTGCAGTATCTTCAATCAAGTGATGTTCAATACCGTCATTTGATTTTGCATTCACTTTTAGATCCATCATACCATGTTTGCCAAAAGATGTGATCAAGTGGTCGATGAAATTAATTCCAGTCTTAATACTAGTATTTCCAGAACCATCAAGATTTACAGATACAGAAATTGTAGTTTCTTTGGTACTTCGATTAATGGATGTTTTTCTTGGAGTCATATTATTTACAGATTATCTAATATTATTTATTCTAAATTTAATACCTTTGGTAGTAAAGTAATAGAGTCTAAAACAAGAATGGCTCCATTTTGTTCAAATAATTTCAATTTTTCCTGAGGATTTTTACTAGTTCCAATTATTCCACAAAAAGTAGTTTTATTGCCTAAAATTGTTGCCTTTTTAGCCATAATAAAATCCTCCATAGAATCACCAACATACAAACAAGATTTACTATTCATTCCATTGATAGAATTTACAAGTGCCTGTGGATTTGGTTTTGCAAGATCTCTTGATTCATCTTCTAAAAATACTGAATTTGGTAGATCAAATTTTTGTAATAAATTTTTTAATGAATAACTAACAGATTCTTTTCCCCTTCCAGTAACCATAGAAATTTGTTTACCAAATTTTTTTTGTAATTTTATACATAATTCATCATCAAGTATCACATCATCATTTTCAATTAAACCAGAATTAGAAAATTTTGAATTATTTTTAAATAATTTTAAATAAAGTTCAGGTCCATAAAATAATTGATCAAATATCTGATACAAAATATTTTCTTTATGAGAACCAGGATATGATAGTTGATTAATAATTTTAGAAATATCAACTTGGTTTTTCAAAAAAATTTCAACGGATTTTATTCCAGTTGAATCAGAATTTTTTATAACAGTAAAAATAAATTCAGTTTGATTTTTTTTTAATTTTTTTGCAGCAACAATTGAAAGAATTACAGCATAAGTTAAATCAACTTCATCATTAAATCCTCCAGTAGATTTGAATCCATCAATAATTTTAAAATCTATATCAATTGAATCATTAATGTTTGCTAAAGTTTCTAAAACATATTTTGCGGTGGTTATAATTGTTTGATCATATGATTTTGTAATATCAATTAATACACCATCACAATCAAAAATTAAACTATCAATATCAATATGATTAAATAAATCATCAATGTAGATTCCTTCTAATTTCTGTTTGAGAGTCATTGCAATAAATCACGAATAGCCAATAAAAATTTTGAATTCATTTCTTTTGTTCCAATTGTTACTCTAAGACAGCCTTCATGATTTCCTATCTTACCTAATTTCCTAATAGAAATTCCCTGTTCTGCGAGTGCTGAATAAACTCGTTTGTAAGAGCTATGTGCATCAAATAATACAAAATTAGCCTTAGAATCAAAGACTTCAAAGGTATCAAATTTTTGTAATGTTTCAATAATTCTTTGTCTCTCAAGTTTTATTATTTTTGTTGCATTATCCATCAAATTCACTTTTTCTAAGGCTAAAATTCCAGATTCTATAGTAATGGTGCTTAGAGGGTATGGGTATTGTAAAACATTAAGAAATGTATCTG
>CAJQRN010000026.1 GCA_905612295.1 uncultured Candidatus Nitrosopumilus sp. | reverse complement strand
AATCATCCTTCTGCTGTTGAACCTTATGGTGGAGCTGCAACCGGAGTCGGTGGTGTCATTAGAGATATTTTATCTGCTGGAACTCGTCCAATTGCACTTTTAGACGGATTGCGTTTTGGTGATATTGAAAAAGATCAACATGCAAAATGGCTTTTCAAAAATGCTGTTAAAGGAGTTGCTGACTATGGTAATTGTTTAGGTATCCCTACTATTGGTGGTGAAGTTGAATTTGATGAATGTTATTCAAACTATGCAATGGTTGATGTTGCCGCAATTGGTTTTGGTAAAAAAGAAAATTTAATTAAAAATCATGCAAAAAAAGGTGACTTGGTAGTATTGATGGGTGGTGCTACTGGTAGAGATGGAATTGGAGGTTCTCAATTTGCATCTGATTCTTTAGAATCTGAGAATCGTTCTGCAGTTCAAATTCCTGATCCTTTTATTGAAAAATTAATCATTGAAGCAATTTTAGAAGCTAGAAATGAAAAATTAATTCATGCTATGAAAGATCTTGGCGGCGGCGGTCTTTCTTGTGCAGTATCTGAAACTGCCGATGCGTTGGATATTGGAATTGAAATGGATGTTGATAACGTTCACACACGTGAATCTGACATGCATTCTGATGAAATTATGGTATCTGAATCTCAAGAACGAATGCTGATTATCACAGACAGTGCCAAATTAGTAAAATTTCAAGACATTTGTAATAAATTTAGAATTGAATGTTCTGTTATTGGACATGTGACATTTGATAATAAAATGCACGTCAAGAAAAATGGAAAAACAATTGCAAATATTTCTACTGATGTTGTTGCCAATGCAACTTTACTTGATTTACCTTCTAAGAAACCAAAATATTTAGAAAATATTGAAGACAACAAATCATTTCCTATTTTATCTGACTATTCGGAATTAATGTTAAAGCTTCTTGCATCCCCTAACATTGCAAGCAAAATTTGGGTTTATGGCCAGTATGATCATGAGGTTGGAATTAGAACTGTAGTTAAGCCAGGTTACGATGCATCCGTTTTAAGACTGGATAATGGAAAATTTCTTTCAATTAAGATTGATGGTAATCCTAAACAATGTTACATTAATCCACGCGAAGGTGCTATTGGTTGCTTTGAGGAGGCATGTAGAAATGTTGTATGTACTGGAGCAAAACCAATTGGAATGCTTGATCATCTTCAATTTGGAAATCCAAAAGATCCTGAAATTTTTTGGACCTTTTTAGAATCATTGAAGGGTCTAACTGATTTTGCCAAAGACTTTGAAATCCCATGCATTGGTGGCAAAGTTAGTTTGTATAATGAAACTCCAAAAGGCTCGATTAAACCAACACCTGTAATTGGAGTAATTGGATTAATTGATAAGAAACCTTTGAGAATCCAAAAAATTAATTCTGGTGATTGTTTAATTATGATTGGCAATACTAAAGACGAGTTGGGTGGTTCTGAATATTCTGAATACATTCATAAATTTATTGGAGGCAAATGTCCTACTGTTGATTTTTCAGAATCAAAGAAAAACATGAATGCTGTATTGGAACTTATTGAAACTGAATTAATTAAATCTGCACATGATTGTTCAAAAGGCGGATTGGCAGTTGCAGTTTCTGAACTTTGTATGACTAATCAAATTGGTTGTACTGTACCTTTAGACAGTATTCCTGGAGATAAATTGGATACTGACAAAATTTTATTTTCTGAAAGTCATTCTAGATATCTAGTAACTTTTGAAAAGAAAAATCTTCAAAATTTGGACGAATTACTAAAAAAACATAATGTTTCATTCAAAACTATTGGTGAGTTTCATGGGGAGTCCATACAATTCACTACTAATTCTAAACCCGTAATTGATCTAAGCGTTGATAAGGCACAAAAAACTTGGTTAAATTCGTTAAAGGAGATGGTAATGCATGCCTAAAGTAAAAGAAAATTGTGGTGTTGTGGGAATTTACAGTCTTTCTGGAAAGAATGTTGTCCCAATGGTTTTTGATGCATTACGTGCTTTACAACATAGAGGCCAAGAAGCTTGGGGGTTTGCAGTTCCAAACAAAACACCATTTAAGAAAATAGGGTTAGTTTCACATTCATCATCTGAATTTAAAAAAATTGCACAAGAATATGCTTCCCCTTGTGTTATCGGACATGTAAGATATTCTACTATGGGGACTAGTACATTGGAAAACGCACAACCTCTTAAAGTAAAAGATCTTTGCATTGCACACAATGGAACAATTGCCAATGCTCAGGAATTATCTAATTTAGTTGGTGGGTGCTCTTTTACGCCTCAAAGTGCAAGTGACACATTAGTTGCTGCGCAAAGATTGGTATCTTTAATTTCTGAAAATGGTGATATGGGAAAGGCTCTTTCAATTTTAAAAAATGAAATGGTTGGTTCGTATTGTTTTACTTTTATCTCTGATGATAATTCTGTATATGCGGCAAGAGACCCTAAGGGATTTCGCCCAATGGTTTTAGGACATAAAGAATCTGATGACACATACATTGTAACTTCGGAGTCTGCTGCTGTAACAGCAGTTGGTGCAACTCTTCAAAGAGATGTAGTTCCGGGTGAATTAATTAAATTAAGTAAAACCGGTATGGAATCTGAAATATTTTCACATGACACATCCCGTGCACATTGTTCTTTTGAATTCACTTACTTTGCACATCCCTCAAGTAACATGGAGGGCCATAACATTTACCTTTCAAGAAAAAATATTGGTCGATTTATGGCAAAAAAGTTTCCTATTTTTGATGCTGATTTGGTAATCCCAGTTCCTGATTCTGCAAGACCTGCAGCACTAGGATATGCTCAAGAGCTGGGTGTTTCATTTGATGAGGGATTACTAAAAGACAGGTACAGTAAGAAA
>CAJQRN010000025.1 GCA_905612295.1 uncultured Candidatus Nitrosopumilus sp. | reverse complement strand
CATTTCCAGTAATTGTTAATCTTGCATAGGAGTGGTCCTTCTTCTTACTGCCAATGTCTATTTCTTCAACATTAAATTCACCCTTTAAATCCATAATTTTATCAAAAATTTTAGTTAAAATTGATGAATCTATCAGATGTCCACTAACTTCAATTTCCTGTGAAAATTTACTCATTTTCATACTTACACATTATGATAACTAAAGGTTTCGCGTCAACTTTTTTAAAGAAACTCGGCCTCAAATTCTGTTTTACGCTTGATTTTACATAAATTATTCTAATTTTAAAAAATTGTTCTTCTAATTCCAACTACAACTATGGCAGGAACACCAAGATACATTCCCAAATTCAACATAATTACAGACAAGCCCATCCCCAATACTTTACTTTCAGTTTCAGCATTTTCCATTAGAGATAGGGATGAAATCATCGGAGTGATTGCAATCTTTACTGCTTCCTTGAATAGTGGATTTTCACGCTCATAATCTGCAATTATTGGTGAGAATGAATAGTAAATGTCTTTGAATGTACCCATGAAAGCAGTTCCAGATTCTGTGTTCATTAGTTGATTGTCCCTTAATTCTCGGAGTTGTTGAACTTCAGTTGCCATTTCAGAACCGTAAGCTGCAGTAGCTATGAAGCAACCACCACCTTCTTCAGTGGATTTTTCTTCGGTAACTACTTTTTCAGTTTTAGTTGCCCCATCATCAGGCAAGATAGCAGGTTGATTAATTGTAAATGATTCTTGTACACACATGTCATATGCAGGGGCACAAACTTCCAGAGTCCAAGTTCCATAAACTAAATTATTAGTAGAGTCAATTTTATTGTCCACAATGTATGCAGGCTTTCTTGTATCTATATCCCCAGGATAATTTCCAGGTGAACCATCAGGTTTTGTAGTTTTAAATGTAATTTCAGTAGATGCAGGTGCATCTCCAGTTACGCGGTATCTAGTATAATCTGCGTCTTCATAAATTTCTAAACTGCTAATTGTTAATGGAGTTACTTCCCCTACAACTTTTTCATCTACATGTGCTTCTTGTACTATGATTGTTCCAATCATCCAAGTGTGTAGCATACAATAGTATGGTTGTTCACCTGCTTCAGTTGGAATCCATTCAAAAGAGTTTCCAGACCTCAGTACACTTGAGTCAAATACAAGGTCGGGTAATGGAGCAAATCCGTTAACGGTTCCTGATGTGAACGTGTGAACTCCTGTTGGATCTGTGTTTGTCATGGTTACAACGCCACCGATATCAACTGTTGCAGTAACTGGAGTGTAACAACCTGAATTAACACAAGCTTGTGAGAATCCAGATTCATCTACAGTTACAATTGTAACTTCTGAATGATTTGCAAAAGATGGAATTATCATTCCAACCATAGCAACAGTAATCATTGCAATAATTAACACATGTTTCAATACACTCCTGAAAGGCAGTTAGTATTTAGGAATTGATCAAGGATAAAAGGACTAAATGTTTTCTTTCCTTATCAGAATCAATACTGAAAATAAATTCAAAGATCCATGTGATTTACAACAAATTGATGCTTGAATAGGCATAATTCAATGGCATTATGATGAGATTCTTTGTTACCTGCGATATTCTTTAATTTTTTAATAATTTCCAAATATGCTTTTAGACATTTTGAAGTGTCATCCTCGACATACATCATCATATGTGATGGTATCTTATTTTCCAATTTGTAATAATTGATCAAAAAAGACAGTTGTTGAATTCTATCTAAAATTAAACTAATTTTTTCTAGCATTACCCTGCCATTGTTAGTTAGATTTACCGTAGAGTGTAAAGAATTGTGATCATCCTCAATTTGAAAAATATTATTTTTTTCAGAAATATTCTTAAAATATAATTTTAAGATTCCGTCCGTACCTTTAAGATAATTATGAATTTGTGTGTGAATTGTGTCATAGGTTGTTGGCTCAATTGAATAGTGATGTGGAGTAATTTTATTATTTTCAAGAATAAACCCTAAAGGATTAGATGTGTTCTTAA
>CAJQRN010000024.1 GCA_905612295.1 uncultured Candidatus Nitrosopumilus sp. | reverse complement strand
TGAAGATTTACGCTTATAGTGCTGCGTCTTCAGCCCAACCGTTGATGAAGATACCGTTTTTGTGTAGAGGTACTGGTTGTCCAGCAGTGTAGTTCATTGGTCTCATCCAAAAGATTGATTTTGTTGGGCATACACCTATGCATGCACCATCAGAAATACATCTCTCTGGGTAGAAAACGAATGCTTTTCCTCTTTTCCAGCCTTCAACAGGTTTGACTCTTAGGACATCAGGACCAAGTGTTGTACAGATTTCTACACATAGTGCACATCCGATACATCTTTGTTCATCAATGTCTGGAAGTATTGCTATTGGCATTACAACGATAAAATGTCAATATGTGTATTTAAACCATGATTGAATCTCATAACCCTGTTATGGGAATGATCGGAAAAATGTGTGCGCAGAATATAGAATTAAAAAATTTAAAAAACAAAAAATTACGTGATGTTCACGTTTATTTTCTCATTGCATCAATTTGACCAGAGGTTACCCAATCGAGTAATTCTGCTGATGACGGATTAAGGTCAGCTTTCTTGTTCATAAGATTGTTAACCCAAATCCAATTGATCTGGTTTAGAAGTACTTTATTTCCTTCATCGCCTGCACGAGTTTTTGCTACGACAGCTTGGTCTTGTTCTGCTATCCATTGTTCATAGGTTCTTCCCATGAGGATCAAATCTTAGCTGACACTAATTAAAGCTTCTGTAGATTCTATGGTAAGAATAATGATCGAGTTGAAACTAAGGGTTTTAAGGTCGGAAAAAATTCATTTAATCCTTGGACATTCAAGTATTAGGTGCTGCAAACGAAGTAGGCAGATCAGGATTTTTAGTTAATTGTAATGGTACAAAATTATTATTAGATTATGGAGTAATGTTTGGAAGAAGAGGCTCACCACCAAAATACCCTCTACACGTAAAGCCTAAAGATTTGGATGCAATTATAATCACTCACGCTCATTTAGACCATTCAGGAAATGTTCCATCATTATTTGTAAGTGGTAATACAGATGTTTATGCAACTCCACCAACATTTGATCTTTCAAAATTATTAATTAATGACATGCTAAAAATTGGAAAAGATCAACAGCCATTTGGATTACCAGAACTAAACAACATGATGAAGAATGCAAAAGAAATTGATTTTAAACAAAAAGTAACTAAAGGTAATGCAACTTTTGAATTTAGAGAATCAGGGCACGTAATTGGCGGAAGTACTGTTTTAGTAGAATCAGAAAAGAAAAAATTGTTCTACACAGGCGATATCAAAACAAACGGATCAAGAATGTTAAAAGAAATGGATACAGACATTGGCGAAATTGATATGTTAATCACTGAAAGTACATATGCCAAAACAGAACAAATTCCTAGAAAAACATCAGAAGATCAATTAATAGAATTTGCAAACGAAGTAATGGATAGAAAAGGAATTTTATTCATTCCGTCATTTTCAGTTGAACGCTCTCAAGAAATGGCATGTATTTTACGAAGTGCAAATTTCAAACATAAAATCATAATGGACGGAATGGCACTAAAAGTTAATGAAATAATGTTTAAGCATCCAGAATACCTCAGAGATCCTAAAGTATTTGCAGAGGCAATTAAAAGTTCAACAGCAATTAGAGAACATGCAGAAAGAAAACGTGCAATGGGAGAACCATGCGTAGTAATATCTCCAGCTGGAATGTTAGTGGGAGGCAATGCAGTGTATTACTTACAACAATTATCATTTGATAGTAAAAATGGAATTGCTTTAGTTTCTTACCAAGGCGAAGGTACACCAGGTAAAAAATTACTAGACACAGGTAAAGTAGCAACTAGAGGCAAAGATCTTACTGTAAAAGCAGAAGTTAAGCAATTTTCATTTTCTGGACATGCAGATAAAAAAGAATTGTTTGCAATGATGAAAACAATCAAAGGAAATCCAAAAGTATGGACAGTTCACGGTGATTCAGAGTCATGTCAAATATTTGCTAAAGAAATTCATGAGCAATTTGGTTTTGAAGCATATGCACCAATGGTTGATGACAAAATAACCATCTAAGATGAGAAATCAGTTTTCAATAGATATAGATAATTCAATAAACAGTGGTCAGGTTTTTCTTTGGAAAAAAGATGGATCTGACTGGTATGGAATAAACGGTCAAGACATACTAAAAATAAATAAAAATGCAGTTATCAAATCAATTCAAAATTCAAAGACAGATTTTTTTAGAAAAAATGACAACATGCAAGAAATAATTAAATCAATTTCCAAGGATAAAACAGTAAAAAAAGCCATAAAACAATACGAGGGGCTAAGAATATTCAAGCAAGATCCATTTCAGTGCATGATTTCTTTTATTATTTCATCAAATTCCAATATTCAAAAAATTAAAAATAGTCTAGAAAAAATAACTAAAAAATTTGGAGTGAAAGTAGAAATACAAAATAAAGAATTTTTTTTATTTCCTAAACCAGAAAAACTTGCAAAAGCATCAATTGAGGAAATTAAAAAATGTGGAGTAGGATACAGAGCCCCATTCATAAAACAAGCTGCAGAAATGGTTTTCTCAAAAAAAATTGATTTTAAATATTTAGAAAAATTAGATTACAAAGAAGCAAAAAAAAATATTTGTTTGATCCCAGGTGTAGGAAATAAAGTAGCAGATTGTATATTATTATTTTCCTTGAATAAATTAGAAGCATTTCCATTAGATACATGGATGATTAAGATTTTAGAAAAATATTATTCAAATGAATTTAAAATAGAAACAAAAACAATCACACAAAAACAATATGAAATACTTCATGAAAAAATTGTAAATTATTTTGGTCCATACTGCGGATATGCTCAGCAATTTTTATTCAAAATGGAAAGAGAAAGTCATAATAAAAAATGGCTGTAAACCCTTAAAACAGCAATTAATTTGGAGGTTTCTGGGCCTATGGCGCAGCATGGATAGCGTGTTGGACTTCTAATCCAAAAGTCATGGGATCGAAGCCCATTGGGCCCACTTAACAAATTATTTATTCACAACAACAAGGAATTGCTGTATGGGTGATTTAGAATTTAAATTAAATTCAACAGATATTCATCAAAATTCAGAAATTACTGGAACAATTATGGTATCATATCCAGGACGATATGATGGGGTAGTAGTAAATACAACAATATTGGATTCAAATGAGCACATTATCTACAAATCATACAATCAAAAAAAGATCTCACAGCACGTTTCAAGATTATTCATCAATAAAGACACAATGCCTGAAAATAAAGCAGAGTTTACAGCAACAATTGAGTTTGAACCTAAACAAGAACATGAAGTAAAATTTAGAGTATCAATAATTGAACAACATAAAGAAATTGAAAGTAAAATAATTTTTGCAAACTATTCTAACTAAAATCTGCTTTTCTCAACAATTAATGATCCTGTCATCCATGGATGTGGATCACAGTGGTAATGCAATTCTTGAGGTTCAGTGAATATGAACTCATAAGATTCTCCAGGCATTACAACTCCTGTAGAACCAAACTCACCACTGTATGAATCGATATGTCTATGATCTGCAGTTACAGTGTGTGGAGTCACATCATCATTCATCCACAATACACGATTATCTATTGTCAAAGTTATTTTGGGATTGTTAGGAACATAACTAGGATTTCCTTCAGTTGCTGCACCTTCAGCAATACTAATCATAAAATTCTCAACTGGTTCCAAAATATGTATATCGACAGATGGTTTTTCTAAAGATTCAGGATAATAAAATGAAGTATAAAATAGAATTGAAGCTCCCATTCCAATAATTAACGCAATTACACCAATACCATATGCATGACTTGATGCAGGAGCACTCATAATTTTTGTAAATCTTCCAAGTTCTTATAAAGCTTCTTTAGATTTTTCAAGATTAAGGTTTTGTAAGATCTTGAGAACCTAAATTAGAATTATTATTTCCAACATCTAATTCAGCTTTAGTAGCTGATGTTGGAACTGTAGGTGCTAATTCTTTTGGTTTTTCTTCAGAAGTAGAATCATCTGAAAGTTTTGGTGTTTCACTAGTTGAATCTACAGTTATTTCTGGAACTACTTCTGATTCAGATAATTCAGGTAAGTCTTCTACAATTCTTACAGGTGCAGGTGGTGGGGCATTCTTTTGTTGACTCATTGCATATCTGTAGATATGGAAGAATGCTGCAAATACCAGCAAGATAATTCCAATTAAGAATAATGAAATATTCTTCATTCCAGTTAAAGCTGCATTGTATGCTGCAATATTGAGGAATACTTGGAATGCTAAGAGTGCAACAAGTAACCAATTAATCCATTTTTCAGAAAGATTGATAGTTGCTACTTTTTGTGGACCAGTATTTTTTACAAGTTTTGATTTTCTCTCAGCTTCATTTGCAAGTTTAATCATCATGTACGTAAATCCAAATCCTAATGGAACCAGTAGAATCATAGTTCCATAGAAGAATAATGGATCAATTACCAAACGTTCTACTAATGGAATTGATACATCTGGAGAAATATAGAATCCCCAATAAGTCGTGACCATAATTTGTGCAAGACTAGTAATACCAAATGCAGTAACCATTGGTCGATCTCTCCATGAGAATTTCTTGTATCTATCAAGGAATGGAATTAGTACAAGAGATACGATAAACACTAACGGCCACAGTAATCCTGTAACAAACTTGTCATATTGAGTCCTCATGAAAGCGTAAATTCCAGTAAGATACCATTCGGGTACAGTTACTCCAGGAGGGACTGTAGGTTCAAACTTGAATCCCATATCAATTGGGAAAACGCCACCGGTGATCAAAATAGCACCACCGATTGCCATAACCATTGGAACATCAAATACTAGGAATCTTGGGAAGTGAACTGCCATCAATCCAAGCATAACAATAGGTAGCAAGAACACATGTTGTGCATAAAATCTTAAGACAAAATCAGAGAATCCACTGCCCAACGCCGCGTCTCTAATTGTCGGCCCTACAATAGGAATTGACGTTGTCAGCGACGCCGCAATACTAATCGCAAGCTCCGCCCTTTCACTAAATATTACATCGTAACCAGTAAACGCTTCAAGGATTGTAACAACTCCAAGAATTACACCAGTCATCCATAAAATTTCATTTCTAATTTTGTATCTTCCACTAAAGTATTGATAATACATGTGAAGAACAGCAAGTAAAACCATGGCATTAGAACCGTGATAGTGAATATTTCTAATGTGAAAACCAAATGGTACTTCATCATTAATGAATTCAACACTATCCCATGCCCTATCTAAAATTGGTTGATAGTAAAACATTAGCAGAGCTCCTGTAACTCCAAGAATAATAAACACAGTAAATGTAAGCATTCCTAAAAATCCAAACGGACTTACAAATCTTGCAGGGAATGAAAATTTAATTGCAGTAAAAATAGTTCTATCTACACCATCCCAAATCCAATACAGTAGGGCTACTATGCCCGTTCGTCTACTAAGTGAAACGGCCATATCCAATTACTCCATTACTGTTTGCGTCAAATTTAGGCGGTAAAATAAAAATAAAACCATCAGAATTAATTTCTAAAGTTAGTTCAGGTAAAGTGTTTGATGGTGCAGCTTGTACTGATGCAGGTCCAACAAAAGCTGTTCCAGTTAATGGATCATACATGCTTCCATGACAAGGACATTCACCTCTCTTTCTTCCATCCTCTGGCCAATATTTCCATAGACACCAAAGATGAAGACAGATCATACTATATGCACGAATACTAGTTGTGTCAGTTTTTCCGCCACCTAATTCTTCAGGAAGTCTAATGAATTGCCATTTACGAAATGCTTCTGCATCAAGTGCAGCATCACCTGTAGAAGGATATGTGATAACTTGTGCAGAATTAATTTCATATGTATTGATATTTGCATGACTTCCGTCAGGTAAAATTACTGGAACTTTTTCTAATGATGCCTGATTAGGATTTGGCATAAAGTCACCAAATGGGATAAACGGAGCAAAAGCTAAACCTGTGCCTGCAGCACCCATTAATCTTAGAAAATCTCTACGGGATAGTCCCTCAGATGTTTTTGTCTCAACGTCCGACATTCAAGCTGGAATACTCGACAAATTGGTTATAAACCTTGTTCGTTTTTTATGTATTTTTTTGCCTAAAAATCAATAAGAGGGATGTTTGGATCGCAATTCCAACAATAATTCCAATTAAAAGTCCAACAATAATTCCAATTAAAAGTCCAAGATTAACTCTAAAAATACAGTCAATTTTTGAAACAGTAAGGCAGAATTATTGGATTAGCGATCAAATTACACATATCATCAGTAATGATAAATTCTAATTGTAAATTATTTTCAGAATCTAGAATGATTTCAGATAAAATATTTGTAAATTTTGCTACAAGTGTTATGAGTTCAATAATAAAATTATTGGTAAACAGGATTGAATGTCTTAAAATTGTTTAACTGTCACGGGGTATTAAGTTACTTTCAGTTATTTTGTATAATTATAATTATTTTCGTCTAGCAATAATTGTAATTTGTAATGCTACAATAATTCCAATAGATGCGATGATTGGAAACAGTAATGAATTAAGTTGAGAAGAAGCTTCACTAATTGATTGAACAGATGTGGCAATAGTACCAGTGCTTTTATCAATTTTTTCACTTGCTTTTACTAGTGTGCTATCAAATCCCGAGATTTCAGATTTTAGAACATCTAATTCATTAGAAGTTTCATCCAAAATTAAATTTAATTTAATTATTTGTTTATTGATCCCACCAAGATCTTGACTCAATACATGAGTAGCTGCAAATCCTTTTGATGAAACACCTTCATTAAAAACAGAAATTTGAAAAACATGAGTTCCCTGTTGTTGAGGAATAAAATCAAAATAATAAACTCCAGCATACAATGTCTTAAAATAATTTTTTAGAGACAATGACGAACTATCAGGTAAATGAACCATAGAATTTTCAAGAAGCACTATAGGATCATTTCCAATGTTTAAACCGTCACGAGTAGTTTGAATAAATACTCGAAATGGTTGATTTAGTGCACCAGAGTCAGGTGCAAAAACAACAGTATCAATTTGTCTCTCTATTGCAACAGAAACTAATTCTGTTGTGGATGAAAAGCTAACATCAATTTTTTTAGATAATCCATTTTGTTCAGTGCTTAATACTTCAACTACATATGTCCCATAAGGCACACCATGAGAAGGAGTAGGCCAAGTTAATAATTGGTAATTAAAATTTCCATCAGAGTCTGTTTGAACTTGATCAAATTTTGTAATAGATTCATCAGGTCCAAATAATCTTAAAATTAAATTTTCTCCAGGTAAACCATTTCCATAAACTTGTAAAGTATGCTCAGGAGAATACACTTGAGCATTTGTATACATGTCTAATTCTGAAAAAGAATCTTGAATTGGAATTAACAAAAATACAAAAACAATTGAAAGTAGAAGTAATAATTTCATTTTAATTTATTCCCAATGTTCTCCTAGATATTACTTTTCAAAAAATTGTGCATGACCTTAGTTAAGAGGTATTCAAAAAAAGAAAAAAAGGAAAATTAGAACTAGTTATTCTTACTGTACTGTAATTGTTGTACTTACAGGTGGTGATAATGCAGTTGGATTATCTACTGACTCCCAAACAAATGCGGTTGCTGTGTAGCTACCAGATTCGGTTGGAATCCATGATAATGCCGGACTGAATGATTGACCACTTGAAAGTGAACCAGTAATCCATGCGAGTGATACGGTTACACCGTCACCATCCTGAACTTGTACTAAGTATGCGAATGATTGCTCTTTATCTTGACCGTTTGCTAAGTCAGCGCTGATTTGTACTTGTTGATCTACGCTAACAGAGTTTAAGCTGTTACCGAATGCATCAACGGTTCTCAAGTTAGCAGCTGGTGCTCTCTCGAGAGGTGGTACAATAGTGCCGATTAGTGTAGTGGCTGCGATATCAAGTTCATCTGCAGTAGTATATGGTTCAGGTAAAGTATTGTCCTCGTATTCTGCGGTGACTGTGTCACCTTCTGCTACTCTGAGTCTGTGACCTGAAGAATCGTTAGCAACTGTAAAGAATACAGTACCTTCGAAAATTCCGGTTGCCTCATTAGTTTCAGTTACAGTAAGGTCAATACCTCCGGCGTCTGAATCAGACCAAGCGTCAACAGTAAAGTTGTCAACTTGTTCTGGATTCAAATTCATATCTGCATCAATTACTCTTACAACACCTGTTCCGCTAGCTGGATAACTTGCTTCAAGCCATTGAACTTCACCAATATTCCATCTAATTAATGCTGAACCTACAACTGTTTCATCCTCTGAGAATTCAAAGGAGACAGTGAGTCCATCATTGTCTGATGTTTTTAACTGACCGTTTGTTGGGCCAGATCCATCAGCAGAGGTAGTTGGTACAGTATCATTACCTGCAACACCATCGGCATCATGTAAGAAACCAGTAAGTGTTACCTCACCGATAAATATACCTGTGTCAGGACCAGATTCAACGAGTTTGTAAGTATTAAGACTGGATCCTCTTGTAGAGACCTTTATTGGGTCGTTACTAGTGTTTCCAATCTCGTCAACTAAACCACTGTCGAAATTATGATCAGGTGCTACGATAGTAATGTATACTTTGTCAGTCCATGTGTAGACTTTTTGGTCAAGCTCGATAGTTGCACCAAAGTTTGAAGTATAGACAGTTAAGCCAATATCTTCATCCTCTTGTCCAACATAATCGGCTCCAGCAGGACCCCAGTCAGTATATTCTAAGTCGATTTTCTCACCTCTATCCAACAAATTACCATCTAAAGTATCAGGGATTTCAATGACTACTTGGAAGATTCCAGTAGAGTCACCTGTTTCTCTGAATGCAGATGGTTCTGGATCAAATGCAGCAGCGTTTGTAACACCACCACCAGATCCTAATACAGTTTCAGCTGCATCAGAATCCCACTCAATCAAATTGAGTGTGTATGATTCAGTTTCGTCGTTATCAAGGTCAAAGTCTGGCTCAATTAAGGTTAAGATCATATCTGAACCAATTAAGTAGACGGATTTATCGGCTTGTAATGTACCGTTTCTAAGGTCAAAGCTAGAAGAGTCTGTGACAGTTTGTGACTTACCAGATGCATCTTGTGAATCGGTGTATGTGACGGTGATAATATCACCTTGTTGAACGATTGCGCCAGAGGCGAATGTTCCACTTCCACTGATATCAGCTGATGCGATTGTTAAGTCATACTCAAAGATTCCAGATGTAGGAGAGGTTTCAAGGATAGTGGCTGTAGTTGATGCTAAGTTAGCAGAAGCAATTGAGCCTCTAGTAACTTTAACAGAAAGTACAGATGATGAAATACTATCTTGACCGAAGGCTGATTGATCTGCATCAGCATCTTCGACACTTATGTGAACGGCAACACTACCTGCAGCTAGATCTGAAGATCCGGATGCGGAGCTGTGTTCACTAAAGTCATCACTGTCCCATGGGACTGGATAAACAGTTCTATCAAAGGTTACGGAACCAGTGTTTGCACGAATGCTTGCACCGTCTCCTACTTCAATAGTGTTACCAGAACTGTCTCTATGGTCGTTGTAGTTGACTTCGATATCAGTTCCAGTAGCAGCTAAACCACCGTTAAAGGTCGTAGGAACTTGGAATGAACCCATAAAGACACCGGAATCAGTTCCGGTTTCTAATAAGTTAAATCCAGTTTCACTAAGATCTTGCCATGTTGCATCATCAAATGTGATATCTGCGATATGGCCGGCAGCAGCGCTGGTACTTAGACCAACTTTGTCACCGTTTGTATCATCATCATTAGTGATGTATACATCGATAAGTTCACTGTTTGTGTTTAAATCTTGATCAGTAATTGTTACTACGACAGTATCTGCAATCTTGTATGAATCTAAGTCAAGGTCAGCTGTACCACTGTGGGTAGGAGCTGCTTCTTGATCTGCGATCTGTGTGGAAACACCATCTGCACCAAGGTCTAGATAGTTAACTCTGATTGAGTCTTCATCTGTCATATCAAGATGAACAATCATGTCAACATCGTCTTGGGTTGGATTAACAGCTGAGTAGGTTGCTGGTAAATGATAGTTGGTTTGATTCAACATAACATATTCAGCAGATCCTTCAAAGGTTGCGGTGTTTTCACCAGTTTCTTCTAATTCAATTCTGTAGATTGCATTGTTAACTTGATCTCCAAAGGAGAAGAAGTCAACTACAAATGCTAACTCTGTAGATACAGTGCTTTGTGCGCCAGTTGTGGCCACGAAGGTTACGAGAACATTACCATGTCCTTGGTAAGCAGTAACAGCACCATTAACAAACGTTGGGTTTGATCTGGTGATGCTATCTAGAGTACCATCGGCACCGACTATTGCTTCAATAGTGGTTCGTGAAGAACCAGTACCTTGTGCAATAGTAACGTCACCTGCAGACAATGCATCTAGTGCAGTTGCAGGGATTTCACCAACAGCGGTAAATCCATCACTACCAGCATCCGTAAATGTGGTACTAATTGAATCTATAAAGTTGAGTTCAAGAATATCTTGTTCTTCAACACTTGCTAGTGCGGCAGTTAGGTGTACAGCAACATCATCAGATGATGTTATGTGTACATCGCTGATAGATCCGGTAGTCGTTAACAAACTTTTGATATTGTAACTGATAAATTCAAACACTTCTGCGTCTGATTCATCTACAAGATCATACATGTCTGGAATTGATATTCCGGTATCAACGATAATGTTAGCTGTGCCTTCTGCAAGATCGTTAGATCTTGCAATTTTACTGAATGAGTCTAAAGAGTCAATAGTTGTAGTGTCAAGTTTTGCAGTTGAAGTCAATGAAAGAGGAGTACCAATTTGTATAGATGGGACTAATGTTCCACCTTGTACAGTTAGGTCTTCATCTTTGAAAGTATTCAAGTTCAAATCTTGGTCGTATAGTACAATTGTCATTTCTTCACCGGAGTTCCATTCATCACCTACGGAGGTTGCGTCCATATCGATTGTAGCGAAGTCATGTCCAATCACTAATGATTGTGCACTATCGTTATAATCGAATGTTGCAGTTAATCCTCGTAAGGTAGTACCTGTAAGAGTTTGCAGGTTAGAATCATCGTCATCATCTGTATTTACAAAGATACCACTGTTCTCGGCTGTCTCAAAGAAGATGAGGAATTCATCTGCATGGACATCATCGAGTGTTGCATCGTTTGCGATTACAGCTGTTCCGTTGGTATTGTAAGTAATTTTCAACTTACCATTATCATCGAAACCGTTGCTAAAAGCAACGTAGAGATTATCTTGGCCTGAGTTGTTAATTGTATTATCTGTACCATCAGATGTTGTTGTACCAGCTTTGAAACTGACACCTTCACTACCTGCTGTTACTTTAAATGCAATAACGTCTTCAGTTGTTGGATCGATGTTTAGTGCTTGATCAGTAACGGTTAGATGGACTTGAGCTCCCAAAGGTGCTGTATTTCTATCTAAGACAACTGATGAGAAATCATCAATGTCGTCGTTATCGTGTTTCAAGACTACTATTTCATCTGTTCCGGCTTGTTCTAGCTTAATTTCAAATGTTTCGATGGTGAAATCGAGAGCTTGTATGAATGGCCACTCACCTGTAGCGACACCAATTTGTCCGTGTTGTGTAGTATCATCGTCACCACCATCTTTATCAACTAATGATAAGGTTGGGGCTCCACCGATGACAGCGGATGTGTGATATGGTGTAATATTACTATTAAAAGTAATATTTGATGCTGCGGCTTGTGTACCATAATCGAGGTTTGCATTAGCAGTTGCTAAAACAACTTCTGCTGTTTCTGCAATGTAAGCATACCAGTATCCATCAGCACCTTGAGCCAATCTGATAGGGAATTCGTTTACCTTAACAGTTGGTTCTTGTTGTTTTTCATCAACTTCGGTTGCTTTTGGATCTTTTACAATAATCTCTACGATTTGTGCACCAGCGAAATAATTGTTGAAATTTGCGTTCTCTGCGGAGACAAATAGTTGCCCTGCGGCTGCGGCTTCTGGGACCATTGAAGGTGCACCAATAACCATACCACCGGCTAACATAATTGTCATTAGCGTAAGACTAGTTAATTTACGTCCTATTTCGTTATTCATGTTATTAGTTACTTTTCTCAAAAATTTGTATTTAAGCCTAATGGACGATTAGTCCACAAAAATGCATTTTTTTGTGGTTATTTCACTATTTTTTTTAGTTTTTAATTATTCTCATACTTTTTTTATGTATTTATTATAATTATTTCTGTTTTATATTAATGATCCAATAATATTATATAAAATTAGTTACAATCATCAAATTATTAGAGGCTAATTTTACAGTTTTAGTTTTATTTAAGAAGTCTAATTTAGTATAACAGAT
>CAJQRN010000023.1 GCA_905612295.1 uncultured Candidatus Nitrosopumilus sp. | reverse complement strand
TAAATCATATCCTTGTTTGAAAGATGAGAAATCTTTTTCAAATAAAATTATTTGATTAAGATTAGAATTATGCTCATCCCAAGTAAAAGGTACATCATATGAAATTTTATCTAATGTTTCATCATAACTAAAATTAGAGATTTCACCATTATGAGATTTTACAGATATTGGAAATTCTTGAGCAGATGCAGTTTTAATTTCAAAAATTTGTTTGTGAGGAAGATGTAAGAAAGTTTCAAAAAGTAAATCCTGTGTGGTCAAAGTTTTAGGAGTTGTTGCACCTACAATAGAAACTTGAACTGAATATTGTCCACTTTTATCAAAAATTGGTCCTTGAATTGTAGGTAATGAATCGCCTCGAGCATAATATCCTCCAGCAATAGCATGTTTTTCACCATTGTATACGGTACATTTCCAAAGATCTTTTTCGAGACATCCAGTTGTAGGCTTAATTGTTAGATCCAATTTACCATCCTCATCATAAAAATATTCACTGGCAACTAAATTATCATCTTGGAAAATCTGAACGCGATACGTTACACTTGGAATATTTACATTAGTTTCAATATCGAAAAATCTAATGGATAAATTTGTAGTTTTAGAATCACCATAACTGAAATCTTCAGGAAAAAGAGTTGTACTAACTGCAACTTTGAATCCATCAAGATCAATTGGAGGGGAAAGAGAACCTGAATGATGTTGTGCATATGCAGGGGAAATAGTAATAACAAAAAGTACTGCAAAAATTATTAAAATATAATTCATAATCATAATTATACTGATTTTTAAGTTATTAAAATATAATTGTAAATAATCATGATATAATTTTACGATAAGTATGTCCACATAAATTACAAGAAATTCTGATTGACTTTACAGATGTTCGTCCTAAACGAATTCTAGAATTAATTCCAGGGGCAATAAATGATTTACATTTTTTACAGAAAACCATTCTAAGATAATAGGGCATTCGAATTTTATATTTACTACTTATTCTACGAGCAATAGAAGCTTGACGTTGTGATAATTCAGGATCTGTTCTTGCATTAGCAATGGCATTATCAATAAGAATTTGCATCCTCTCCATTGCAATTTTGTACACCATAGGCTTCATGATAATTTTTTAAAAATAGAGCTAAAAATTAGTTCTGATTCTAACAAGTAAAATGCAGTCAGCGGGATTCGAACCCGCGTCACAGGGTTGGAAACCCCGAATACTAACCAGGCTATACTATGACTGCGATAAGGAAAAAATCAAATTTCCTACATAAAAATGGTTTTTTCGTACTCATATAGGATTCTAGATGTAACAACATGTCCTTCAAATGATTCATTTCCAACAGAATATAGATCAGTAATTTTATTTTGAACTGAATCAGAAAAATGACCTTTTTGAAATCCTCCAAGTATAATGCAAGAGTTATCTGAAATTTGCGCTGCAATTTTTTCATATGAACTTAATTCACCTTCAGTAGAAAAACCAACAATTTTAGACGGTTTAATTTCATCTATTAATTCGGAAAATGTTTGTTCTTTAATTTCAAGTAATAATTCATTATTTGCAATAATTTTTTTTTCTTGATATAATTTTTCGATTACACCTTGAAATCTATGATATGATTTTGGGAGATGGACATTTTTTCCAAAATGTATTACTTTATCATCAATAGTATGAACAAATAGATTTAATTTATTTTCAAGATATAGTGGAATTGTTGTAGCTTCAAGTATTGAAAAATGAACAATGTCTGGACGTCCACGCTTAATTTCATTTTTAATTCCTTTCATTGCTGCAAAATGCCAAGAATTATCCAATAGAATTTCTGAAGAATGCTTTCCTAATTTTCTTGCATGTGAAATAACTGATGGATGTCCTTCTAATTCGTAAGGAATAAGCTCCAATGCAGATTCAGAAATAATTAATGAAATCATTTTAAATTAGCATACGCCTAGAATTTTTTTTATCCATAAAAATTAGAAAATAAAAGAAAGTAAAAAAGTTGCGATTCTGTTATTTATCCAGAAGTACAACCACTGTATCCACATTCAATGCAAATACTGCAACCCTCTACAAATACAAGATTGTTTTTACATGTTGGACAGAGACGATCCTCTGAAACTTCTTCTTGTTTTTGAGGTGCAATCTGAATTTCTTCATCATGTATTTTGATTGCTAATGATGCACCAACTTGTGTTTTGATGTATTTGTTTGTAACATTTTCGTGAATGTAAGACAACATGTATTCACTAGGTGTAACTTCAAATGTTTTTTGTGCATTTTCACTGGTCATGTGAAGAACTTGTTTATGTCTAGAACCGTCACGGTAAACAGTCATTCCTTTTAGTCCAAGTTCATGGGCTAACAAGTATGAAGATTTGACATCATCAACAGTTACATCGTATGGCATGTTGATTGTTTTTGCGATTGCATTTCCAATCCAATCTTGCCATACACTTTGAGCCATAAGATGATCAGCCCAGTGAATATCCATTGCAGTTACAAAGACATCTTGCATCCATTGTGGAATTTCATCAATTCCTTTTACAGAACCATAATTGTCTGCAATTTTTTCAAGAAGTTCTTCACTATAGATACCGTTTTCTTTAAGAGCGGCTTCAAGAATTTTGTTTGTGTAAAAGAATCTTCCAACAGTTACTCTCTTTTCAAATACTAGAGCAAATGCAGGTTCCATTCCATTTGAACAATCTGCAATCATAGAAAGTGTACCAGTTGGTGCCACGGTAGTAGTTAGTACATTTCTAATTCCATGTGTTTTAATTTTTTCAATTAATGGACCCCATTCAAATGAATGTTTATCTTTTGACTTCTCATAATATCCAGATATTGGGATTTTACCCTCAGGGTATTCAGTCTTGGAGCAAAGTGGGAATTCACCGCGAGAATTAGCAAGGGCTACACTTTCTTCCATTGAATAGTATGTTAGTGCTTCAGATAGTTTTGATTGTAGTTCGTAACCTTCTTTTGAATTGTATGGAATTTTGAGTTTATACAATAGATCAGCTACTCCCATGACTCCAAGTCCAATTCTTCTAGAATCTTTTGAAGCTACATTGATTTCTGGGACTGGATAGTGATTTACATCAATAATATTATCCAAAAATCTTGTTGTTTTTCTAATGATTTCCTCATATCCTTGCCAATCAAATTCAAATGAACCATCAGCTTGTTTTTGAACATAATTTACCAAGTTAATGGATCCTAGATTACATGATTCGTATGGGTAAAGACTTTGTTCACCACATGGATTTGTAGCTCGTAATGGGGCTTGTCTTGCTTTAGCAAATACATTGTATTTGTTAATTTGATCAAAGAAGATCAAACCAGGTTCTGCACTTTTCCATGCAGATAATGCAATTAAGTCAATTAATTGATGTGCATTAATTTCTTTAACTGGTTTTCTGTCACTTGGACTACGTAAAACATAATTTCCATCTTCAGTATTTACAAGTGCATTCCAGAAATCTTCCCAGATTCCAACACTAACGTTGAAATTTTCCAAAACACCAGGTTCTGTTTTATTTGTAATAAATTTTTCAACATCAGGATGCCATGCTTCAATGATTCCCATGTTTGCACCACGTCTCTTACCACCTTGTTTAACAACTTCAGTGACAGTATTGATAATGTTCATAAAAGATACTGGACCAGATGCAACACCGGATGTAGATGCTACAATTGCACCTTCTTCACGAAGATCAGAATAATTAATTCCAACTCCACCACCGGACTTAAAAATTAATGCAGCATCAGAAGTAGATTTCATAATCTCTTCCATACCATCATTCATTCCAAGAACAAAACATGCTGAGAGTTGTCCTAATCTTCCACCAGCATTCATCATTGTAGGTGAATTTGGCAAAAAGTTTTGTGCAGTCATCATCTCAAAGTATTCAGTGATTCTTTCAGAATAAACTTCAAGTTTTTTTTCTGCTAGTAATGTTAAAAGATCTTTGAAACTTACTTTCATTTGACCTTTGTTTGCAAGTGTTACATAGTGATTGATTAAGGATCTAAAATGCCACTTGTTGAAGAAATAATCTCCTACTTTGAATTTATAATCAAAAGCATCTAATTTTTCAAGATAAGATTTTGCTTCTTCAACATCTTGCGTATTATTTCCAGATTTCTCAAAGATTTGAGAATCATAAAGAATGTCCCCAATTCCAACTAGAATTGCAACTCTCTCAAACATTTGAGTTGGTGACTCTATAATTTCACTTTTTGAATTTCTAAATAGGTATCTTGAGGCTAAAACCCTTAAACAATTAAGATCAAATTTCTTAGAAACTGGATCAAGAGATTTTGCATTTAAAACCCTCTTTTTCTCATCTCGTAGTTTTCGTCTTTCATGTCTGTAGACTATGTAAGATTTAGCGATATCACTATTCCCGCTATCAATTAAAGTTGATTCTACAATATCTTGAATGTCTTCTACTGTAGGTGCTCTAGAACTTGTAAATCCTTGTTCAACAAGTTTGTTAAGTACATCTCCAGCGAGTTTATCTGCAACGTCACGGTCGGCTTTAGAGGTGGCTGCTAATGCCTGAAATATGGCATTTGAAATTTTATCTAAATCGAAAGCCGTAACTGTACCACTACGTTTACGGATCTCATTGATCGTATTTTCTATTTGTGAATTATCCATAACAATGTCTCCACGATAGTAAGAATACTAGTGTCTATAAACCTTGAATGAAAATTAGTTAAAATTTTAGTGGAACATATTTGACAACGCTCCAATTGGTGTTGGAGGGGATGCATATGGAGTAATATGCAATACGAGTATCGCAGTAAGTAATAACCCAGAACAAGCAGCTTAATACTTAGAAAAACATAATTGGCATTTCAAATACGATGATCGCATTAAATTACAATTGATCATTTAGAATATGAGATAATCTATACGATGTAAGGAGATTTACATTTTGGACATTTATCTTCAAATGGTTCATCTTTAAATCCACACTCACCACAGATAGCAGTTTGTCTAACAAGTTTGAAAGATGGAACTAATTCAGCTGTTTTTTCAATTAATTTTTTAATTTCATCAACTTTCAAATGCTTGTCAATATCCAAAGTTACAAGTAATCCACCATTAAGTAATTTAGAAATTTTATTAGATTCAGAAATAATTTCACTCTTTGGAGTATACTCATCAATATCTGAAGAATTAAGCACTGTTCCTTGGGAATAAAAATCAGTTTCCATTGAATTAAGACTAGAATTTTTACCATATTTTTCACCATCTAATTTTGCAAAACGAGATGAACCTTCATTCTCAGTCATACAAATAGTAACATTATCACCTAATTCTTTGCCTTTTTTAGATCCAACATCAATTGCAGTTGCAATAACTTTGTGAATAATAGCACGGCCATCTTTGTTATCCTTGAATCCTAGTATGTTAAAGACAGATTCCTTTAGACCAACTAAATTTATGACTAGAGATACGGAACTTCTTTGCATATATTGAGTATTTTTAGCCAATATTGGATTTAATCCTCTTCGGGTTAAATCTGCAAGTTCTTTCTTTCTTAATGCCATTGAATCAAGTGTTGGTTTCATCAATAATGCCAATCTTGCCCTAAAGTAAGTTTCATCTTTATTTGATTCAAATGCTAATCTTGGAAGATTTATTGAAACAGACTGTAAAGTGATTGCAAGTAGACCAGTATCTTTTGTAGATCCATTTGTAACACCGTTACTAGATGTTTGGGCTTTAGCAATCATTACTTTTCCGCCAAGTAATAATATTTCAGATATAGATTGTGAAACATCAGATAACTTTCCTTTTTCATTATCAATTATCAAACCAACTTTTGGAATTGGTGTGATATGGACATAATTTTTGTATGCATTAATAATTGAATTAATTATTTTTGTGTCAGTTCCCAATTGTAATCTAATTGAAATGTTTGTACTAACTTTGTTATATTTAGAAGTAGTAGAGGCAGTTGCAAACGCATTAGTTAGTTTTTGCTCAAGTTCTGGAAGAGACTTTGAATGTTTGGAAAATAATGCAACTAATCCATCAAGTACAATTTCTTGTGAAGCTTCTTTTGAAAGAAGGGAAATAATTGTAGACAGTGAACTTGTAATGTCATCAAGTTGTTTTGATGCAGGAGTTCTTGATACATCAAGATATTTTCCACCAAGATTAATTCCATCATCAATTAATTCTTTAACATTAACAAATAGTGTATCAGGAATCATAGACCAAAGTCCAGGATTGGAAATATGTAAGTCTCCAGATAAGTGAGAATCAGCTACATCTTTTGGTAAAACATTAGTTAGTAGACGTTCAGCAAATATTCTTTGTCCAGCATTAAACAAAATACCTTCAGTACCATTATCAACATTATCTAGATTAGAAACCATTTCTTGGACATCATAAACAGGCATTCCTAGTCGTGAAAGTTTATTTCTATACTCTTCGTGACCATGTTCTAAAAGAACTGAATTTACCATTTCTCGAATAACTGCGCCTGTAAGATATGTAATTTGATATTTGTAAATTCTATTTTCAACTTCTTCAGTAATTTTTTGTGCTAATTCTAATGGAAGGCTACCTTCACGAACTAATGATTGAATAATTTTATGGGAATTAAACTCCTCAATTGATTCACCAGATGTTCTGACATACATTTTTCCACTTTCAATAATTGATCTTTCCTCAATTTGTCGGGCTAAACTTAGAACAAGTTTTCCAAGATTTGTTATAGTATAACGTCTTTCAGATTTGTTAAGTGCTACAAGTGATTGTCTAAGTAATTTTCTTAAGTGATATGCAAATTTTCCACTTTCTTTTTTAGATTTGAATCCGGCTAATGATTTTAGTTCAGAATAAGTTAAAGGTCCTTTTGAATTTAAAATTCTAAGAATATCAATTCTATTAGGACTTGCCATAACAGAGAAGATCATTCTTACACGTTTTGATGTAGATTGTAAAATACCGCCACGTTTTGGATCAGAATCATCGTCCATATCAGAATCTAAATTAGAATCTACATCATCATCAGAATCTAAATCCATTGTCAATTCATCTTCACTCATTGTCATGACTAAAACTAGGTTAAGGAGTAAATAAGACTTGTGACTAGAGCAACTTTTTTTGACAAAATAATAAAAAAATTAATAAAAAAATCTTGCTAAGATCATTTTTCTTGAACATCTAATGAAAATTCAGATGTAGAAAGTTTTTGTCCACAAGATGGGCACTTACCATTAGAAGGATTCAACACATCTTTTAATGATTTTAACATTTTCATAGTAACTATCTTTTCACCACATTTACCACATGTTATTTCTACAGACATAAAATAATGAGATTTACAAAATAATTAAGAAATAGTTCCGATTTTTTTTAATAATTGAAATAAATTATTTTACTGTTTTTCAACAATAATTCCGCGTTCATCAAAATCAACAATTTTAGCTCTTGTGCCGACAGGTAAATCTGCAGGGGTTGCAATTCCTCCCATAAATCCAGAAATTCTCAAATCTGTGTCATCTAATTGAAGTATAACAAAGGCATATGGAGTATATTTCTCAAATCCTGCAGGAGCCACGGTGATTATAGTATAGGTTGCAATTGAGCCTACACCATTTAATATAGAATCTTCAAATCCCTTACTACCACATTTTTCACAATAATAGACATTTGAAAGATGAAGTAATCCACAACTAGTACATTTGTGAGTTAAGACCTTGCCTTCCTTTATATTTTCAATAAATTGTTCTTTAACAGACATTTTACACACTTTGAAATACATGAACTGCACAACTTGCACCTGTTGCACCGAAATTATGAGTTAAACCAATTTTTGCATCTTTAACAGTTCTTGCACCTGCTTTTCCAGTTAGTTGATCAAAGACTTCTACTACTTGACCAACACCTGTTGCACCAATTGGATGTCCTTTTGATTTAAGACCACCTGAGGGATTAATTGAAATGTCAGAATTTAATTTTGTTCTATCTTCACGAATAGCTTGAATACCTTGTCCTTTACCAAAGAATCCTAAATCTTCAGTGTCAACAACTTCTGCAATTGTAAAACAATCATGTACTTCTGCAAAATCTATATCCTTTGCAGTGATACCAGCCATGTCGTATGCAGCTTTTGCTGCAATCTTTGTACTTGGTATTGTTGTCATATGTTCACGTCCTTGTAATGCAGCAGGTGAGCCACCTCTACCAGAGCCGATTACTTCTACATAATCACCACCATGTGCTTTAGCAAATTTTTCAGAGCAAAGAACAACAGAACTTGCACCGTCAGAGAAAGGACAGCAATCATAAAGTTTTAGTGGACTTGCAACAACTGCAGAGTTCATTACATCGTCAATTGTAATATTTTTTTGTAAGTGAGCTTTAGGATTTAGTAATCCGTTTTGATGATTCTTTACTGCAACTTTTGCAAAGTCTTCTTCAGTTGCATCAAATTCTGTCAAATAAGCCCTTGCCATAGATGCAAAAAGTCCTGGAAATGATGCACCGGCTTGACCTTCATAAAAGAAATCTGAACAATATGCAAAGTAAGTTGTTGTCCAATCAGTTCCAGTGTGAGTTACTTTTTCAACACCAGAGACAATAAGACAATCATAAAATCCGGCAGCCACATTTGCAAATGCCTCTCTAAAGGCAACAGAACCACTTCCACATGCTGATTCTATTGATAATGATGGTTTATCTGAAATTCCTAAGTTACTCATTAAAACAGGACCAAGATGTACCTGTTTGTCAGCTACTCCAAAAACATTAGAAATGTAGGCTGCTTTGATATCTTTTGGATCAATTCCTGCGCTATCTATGGCTGCAACTGATGCCTGAGTAGTAATATCGCCTATACTATCAGCTAATTTTCCATATTTCGTACTACCAGCGCCAAGAACACAAACCTTTTCCATAAATCTCACTGACCAAATTCCCTATAAAAATTGTTTTAGTAAATTCAACATCAGAAAATGTTAAAGAAAAAAAGGAGAGTAAAAACAGTTCAGATTAAAAAAATTACCGATCGATATATAGTTAAAATTACAAAATCTAAAACAGAAATTTTCAAAAAAGAGATCGCTCAATACTTGGATAGTAATGGATTTCTTTCATGGTCATCAAAAGAAAGAAAATATCTTATTCTTGGAACAAATTCTCCAAAAAAAGGATTAGTGAAATGTCCAGAATGTAAAGTGGGTGAATTAATGGTAATCAGATCAAGAACCACTCGAAAACGTTTCATGGGTTGTTCTAATTTTTATGATGGATGTAAAGCCTCGTCACCGTTATTACAAAAAGCAAGAATGAGAGCTACAAAGAAACCATGTGATGTATGTAAATGGCCAATCATAATTTTTCGTTATTCGCGAAATCAAAAATGGACTCATCAATGTGCAAATTTTAATTGTGAGAGTAGGATAACTAAGTCTTCAAAGTAGAGTAAGCATCAATTCTTCTACTTTTTAATAATGGTAAAACTTTACGAATTTCTTTTACTTTCTTTAAATCAATATCAACAAAACCAATTCCTTGTTTCTTTTTCATATCAAGTAAAATTTTTCCATATGGATCAACAACTAAACTTCTTCCACAGTAAATATTTCCAACTTGATCAGGTGCAATTACATAGCACCCATTTTCAATTGCTCGTGTTTTGTTGATTGTAATCCAATGTTCTTCTTTCATAGGACCATCAACCCAAGCAGAAGGTACAATCAAAACTTCAGAGCCTGCAACAGCAAGTGCTCTTGACATTTCTGGAAATCTCAAGTCATAACAAATCATCATACCGATTTTTCCAATGGATGTCCCTACAGGCTTTGCAATTTTTGAGCCTGCAATCATTTTATCAGATTCTTTGAATCCCAATGCATCATAAAGATGAATTTTACGATACGTAGAGATTACTTTACCTAAATGATCAATTACAAATGAAGTATCATAAACACGATCTATGTTCTTACTTTTCTCATAAAATGAACCTACAATTTGAATATGATTTTCTTTTGCTGCTTCTGAAATAGTTGAAATAAAATTTCCGTTAATTTTTTCAGATAAACTTGCTAACTCTTTAGAAGTTTGAGAAGAATTAGTGTAAAACATCATAAATTCAGGGAAAGCACAGAGAGTTGCATTCTTGGAAGATGCTTTTGAAATGTATGAAATAATTTTTTTAAGATTTTCTTCTTTGTTTGTTGATGCTTTGAATTGTACTACTGCTACTTTCATAAAATTAGATATTAGTATTAGAATAAAAGCGTAAACTATTGGTACATTCTATAGTTAGACCATTTTATTATTATATTAAAATAGATTAAACAAGATAACCGATTAAAAGTGTGATGTGTTTGTTGACTGGAATTATCCAGTTGATTTTTTTATTTTAAAATTAAAAGAAAAAATTAAAGTTGGTTTCCTGCTAAAAACCAATTTTCTTTAGGATTATCTTCAAAAACAACAATAACGTGACTTTCTTTTGTTTTCAGAATTTCTACGGCGGATTTTGTAATTGCTTTTGCATATTCCTCTTTTTGTTCCTGTGTTCTACCAGGATACATTGATACTGTAATCAACGGCATGAAGTTTTTTAATTCATTGAAGGATTTATTCTTTCAATTATTGTTATCTGTAATCTGAATCTGAATCATAACCATATCTTGTACCATATGTAAAATCAGATCTATGCATTTTCTTATACAGATATCCAGTCGCTATACCTATTGCAAAACCGCCAATATGGGCAAGATATGCTACACCTCCTCCAGCTACACCAAATCCGCCAACAAAGAACGGAAGTAAGTTTTGAAAAACTAACCAAAATGGAAGAAACCAACGTGCCTGAATATGCATCATTCTCCAGAAAAATCCTAGCATCAAGAAGGTTTGAATTCTAGTTTTTGGAAAAATTATCAAGTATGCACCCAGTACGCCAGAGATTGCACCAGATGCGCCAACAGCAGGTATTCCACTTGACATATCACCAAAAATATGAACCAGTCCAGCAACAACTCCCCATGCAAGATAAATTCCTAAAAATTTAATTTTTCCAAATTTTAATTCAATGTTGTCACCAAAGATCCACAAGAACAGCAAATTACCGCCAAGGTGAAGTAAACCACCATGCATGAATGTAGATGTTAATAATGTGAGTGCAGGAAATTCTGGAGCATTAACAGTAGTTGTACCAAGATTTGCTGCAGTAAATTGTCCTGTTATGAAACCTGGAACTGCACCCCAATTGTAAAACATTACAGATGCATTTTGATTTGTAAAATCAAAAAATTGTCCAGTGTATAAGACCTGTAACAAAAATACAATGACGTTTGCAATAATTAATGCAATAGTTACTTTAGGTTTGAATCCAGGAGGATGGGGATTTTCATCACGTAATGGTAACATAGATAATCTATTTGATTAAAATTTGTATAATAACATTATTCAAATTATAAAGTGTATTAAATAATAATTATTTCTCTTTCAACAAGATTTTTAATAATAGTTAAAAATTCATCATCAGTAATTTTATCTTCATTCCACCAACCAACAACAGTTTTAGTCCACATAGGAATATTCCATTCACTTTCAGAAGACATTTCCAATAATGGAATTTTAATTATTTCCTTTTCAATTAAAAATTTAATTCCTTCAAGAAATTCTGAGTCAGCAATTTGATTAGTTGACCACCAATCTCCGCTTTGTTTTATCCAAATTGGGACTTTAGGCATATCAGGGGGCAATCCCTTTTCAAAACCAGATATTTCCCATGTGCCCTGTGTTGAGGGATCCACGTTAAAGATAACATGCCAAGAGCCCATTTCATCCATACTTTGGAGAAATTTAACAGGTTCGCCATCTAATGTGACATCAAATTTTTCATTACCTGAAGTTGGATAAAATTCAAAATTTGCATATCCTTCTAATGGAAAACTATTGTAACCAATAATACTCATTTTTGTATCTGTATCATCAAAAACAGGATCATGGTACCATGTTCCTGGAGAATCGTATCGGAAATCAAAGTCACCGTCAGCTTTTTTTGCAGTTCCTGGAACTACAGTTGTATCCATTGTTCCAAAACAACTGTAGTAGTAAACATCGTCAGTGATAGAAGGATCAGGATACATTGAAAAATCTACAATTTCACCAGGATTAATTTTTTCAATGAATCCCATATTTTGTCCAACATCTAAAACTTGATCATATCCGTGAATTACTGCAAAAACTTTAGGATTGTAAATTGTGATGTCACCAGTATTTTGAATTCTGCCAGTAAGATGACCATCGTCATATGTAACCAAAGTTTCGTCATAAAGAATTACAATTGGAAGTTCTTGCTGAGAAGTTTTTTCAAAAGATAGTTCTGCAGGAAGTAAAATTGGATCATCTAAGACTTCAAAGAATTTAATTTTGAATGGAATTTCATTGCCAGAAGCTAGCGGTACATGCTCAATGGTTTGAGAGAATATTTGAGAATTATTTTCTACTGAAACAGTTATTGTTGGAATAATTGCATACTCAAGGTCATTTTTTACATTACCAATTACTGTATAGACTCCATTAGAATCAAAATATGAAACATACTCGTGTTCTGGAATGGAAACTTCAGCAAAAGAAAATTGTGGAATTGCTATTAAACATACAAACAGTGCTAGTGGTAATAACAAATAATTTAATTTTAAAATTTTAGAAGGAGTTGATAATATCTTCAAATCCAGATGTAGATTTTTCAAGTGATCCTGGTCTATGCTCTTCAACTAATTTGTCTACAAGCTGTCTTACTTTAATATGATATCTTTTTTTCAATTCAACAACTTTGATTTCAACTAATCCATCAGCAACAATTTGTGAAAGATAAAGTGAAACAGTTGATGGGGATTTTTTAACTTGTTTTACTAATTGAAGAAATTCTAATCCATCATCTTTGATTAGTGCAAGTAGTAAATCACGTGGAGTTTCTTTTCTAAGAGCTTTGATAACAATTGTTTCTTCTTCTGTAATATTTGGAGAATAATATCTAACTTGTCTTGGACCTCGAACAACTTTAACAACATTATTGTTTTCTAATTTTTTTAGATAATGAGATAGTACACCATTTTTTAATCCAGATGAACGCATAATTTCACGAAATTGAATTCCAGGATTGGAATCAATTAGTTCTTGTAATTTTTGAGTTCTATCAATCATTTCTAAATACCCCCATTGCCAATAATCCTAATGTAATAAATGTCAGTAAGTGTCCAACCTCATTTAATGGCATTAATCCAATATCAAAAAGATTTGGCCAGGTACCATCAACAAGTAAAGCAGATTGAGCTCCAATGAAAGTAATGAATGCAATTGCACTAAGTAAAAGTCGTTTTGTTCGTAATCTAAAATAAGCAGATAATGCAAGTGTGGAAATAAAGACTGCAAGTGAAATTCCACCAATATGCAAAAAGATGTGAGCCAAATGATAACCGTGTAAAATATGTGGAATAATTATTGGTACAGCTAGAATTGTAATTACTGCTACAATTACAAGAGAAAATAGTGTTGATTTTTTTTCAAGTATATTTTCAGGGCTAATCAAAGTGATCAAATTTTTAAAAAAATTAAATTTAAACTAAACTGGTTCAAACATCGAATAAATATCAATTAAATTGGAATTATATTTTTTTTAACTAAAAATTCAAGACTTTCAACAAATGTTTTATCATCTATTTGACCATCTATCCACCATCCAGTAGTAATTCTGATCCATGAAGGTATTTTGTTAACTTCCATTACATCTAATTGATTTTCAGAAATTGTAATGATTTTATTTTTAATTAAATAATTAATTATATCAGTGAATTTATCATCAATAATTTTTTCCTCAGACCACAACAATGCGTCCTCACGAATCCAATCAGGAATTAAAGCAGAATCATTAATTGTATTTTTATTAATCATGATAGGAATACTAGTTGTCGCAAACTCATTACCGCCTAAATTATTAAAATTAAGATTAACAATTCCAGATAAATTATCAGGTATGGCAAAGTCTACAACATTATGTTCTGTTTTAGAATCTGTACTCATTCCATTTTGTTCAAAAAGTAATTTATCATCTTGAGTAATAGAGAATTCATAATTTGTAGAAACAGGTTTGTTTTTTAAGAAAATATCAGTGACATCAAAAATAATTTTGGCATCTGAATTAGATTCAAGAATTTCTGGTTCCCAGGATACAAGAATTCTAAATTGTCCGTTGTCAGTAACTGAACTTAGATGGGTATAATCACGATCTGGTTTAATTATGAAATTCATTCCATTTTGATTTGAGTTGTTTTCAAAAATATTCAATAATTCTTTTTGGTAAATTATAAAATGAACAACACGTCCCTCAGTAAAAAAATCATCAACGTTTACAACATCATCAGATAATTCAATTCCATTTACAGACATTGAAAATCCAGACAACAGTAAAGTACCAAATTCTTTTGGAATGATAATCTCTTGATGTACAACGGATGTTTGATCAATATTAGATAGAGTCCATTCAAATGGCATAGAAAAACTGATATGTTTTAGTTCAGGATCATATTGAAAATTAGAAATTTCATCATAGTATGTGACTACTTGAATATTTTGTTGACCAAAACTAGGATCAATAAAATCATGAGTAGTTGTTTGTGGAATAGAAATTCCAGCATTAAAAACAAGAGGAGTTTCTAATTTTTTGGAATATCCATCAGCTGTGATAATGGTAATATCAAACTTGTACAATCCACCTTCACTTAATTTTGGTCCTGTAATCTCAATTAATCTACTCTCAAGACCCAATAATGAACCAAATAGATCATCGTTATTTTTTTCATTTATAATAATTGAATCAGTATCTTCAGAGACAAAATTGAAAACTAAAAATCCATTATCAGCTTTGAATTCTTTTTCAAAAAGAAATTGTTCTCCACGCTCAGATTTTATTAAGAATGTGACATCTCTCAAAGTAGTTTTTGAATCAAAATCAATTAGGGAAATAGAAATTTGTTGATCATCGATTGTTGTAGGATCATTTGTAGAGGATGAAACTTCTAAACTTACTAATTTGCCATCTAATTCCACAGGTGGAAATATTTCGCTTCCAACACCATGTCCATATGCATCATTAAAATTAATTATAAATCCAAAAGAAAATATTAAAAATAAAACTAGCAATAATTTTTTCAATCTATGTCCACTTGTTTGGATCTTTTTTTAGAACTTCTTTTCCATCAATTGTAATTGAATTATTTTCTTCAAATACAGTATGCCATTTACCATTATCAGGAAAAATTTTATTCATTTCTTTAAATTTTTCATTAGTTGGAGGCTTGTTCATTAGTGCTCCCCATTTCATGTTAGGTACTTTTGGCATAATGTCATTGATGTCTTTCATATCTATATCTCTCAAAATTTATTTAAAAATCTATTATTGGACCCTCAAAATCCCTTCTTTAATTAAGAATTGAATTCCTTGAACAAAAGCAGTGTCATCAATAGTTCCATCTGCCCACCAGCCTGCGTTGTTTTTAATCCAAGGTGGAATGTCATCAGTGGAACTAGTTCCTTGTGAAGTAGATGGGATTTTTAAGATGTTTTCTTTAATTAAGAATTGAATTCCTTGAACAAAAGCAGTGTCATCAATAGTTCCATCTGCCCACCAGCCTGCGTTGTTTTTAATCCAGGATGGGATTGAAGATGTTTCTAAAATTGCAGATTCCTTAGGAATTTTAGATTGAGTGCCTGGACCAAGTTCAATTATAGTGGAACCAATTCCAGAATAAGTTGAATCATAATCTAATCCAGTTCCATAAACTAGAATATCAAAACGAACTGGGCCTTCAGATGGAATATAGATATTTTGAATGTCAATTCCTTCAGTTGAAACTATTCCAGGATTAACTAAATCATCTCCATCATATCGAGCTATTTCGTTATCAAATTCATCAAGAGCTACGTAGGTATATCGTACATCTTTGATAAGATTTTCATTTTCATTAAAGAATGTGAATGTAAAAGGAACATCTTGGTTTGCACCATACTGTCCATCCCATGAAATATTTACAGTTGTAAGAGCTTTTTCATAATTTTGAGTATCTACAAGATAAAATTCAGTTGAGCTTCTTTCAGTTTGATCTAATGGAACCAATTTGAAATCCATTTGAGGATTATCAAAATTATTTGGACCTAACGTTTCGTTAATTTTTACTAATTCATTTTTAGTAATTAAAAAATGAACAATGTTTGTTTCCTCAGAAGAATAAGGATCATTTAGAATTGCTCTTTGATCAATTTCTATACCGTTAACGTATCCTTTGAATTGTTTTCCTTCCCCATATGGTGCAAATGATTTTGGAACTCTAATTTCTTCATGGACAACTTGTACCAAATCAACATAATCAGGAGTCCAATCAAATGGCATGTCAAAAGAAATTGAATTATCTGATGTATCAAATGCAAAATTTTCAACTTCATCATAGTATGTTTTTACAACAACTGGAATTTCTTCAGCATTTGCTGTTTTTAAAAAGAAATCTTGTTCTTGTGCAATACTAACAAAAGTGTCATAAGTTAATCTCTCAGCTAATACACTTCTTGGACTAGTAGCTGCTTCAATGTCAACTGAAATTTTATAGAGTCCACCTTTAACAAATATTGGACCAGTCATCGAAGGTCTTCCACATATGTCCAAATTTTCATCATTACATTCTGCACCTTGAACAAACAGTGCACCAGGAGCGCTAGCATGCTCTGAACCTCCATAAACTGTACAAGTTTCAATAGGTTCTGAATCACATCCTAATTTTGGTTTAATTTTAACATCTAATCGTCCATCATTGTCATAAAACAAATTTCTAGCTAAAAGCTCTCCACTTTGCCAAAGTTCAACTCGATATGTTACCTTGTCAAGATTTTTGTCAGTTAAAGTATCAAAGAAACGTATTTGCATATTTGTAGGATCAAGATATCCAACAGTAATATCAGCTGGATCTAACTGTGTTCTTACAGTTACTTCCATATCTCCAAAAGTAATTGGTTCAGCCTGATCTCCACCAAGTCCATGCGCAAATACATCTGGAATAATAGCAGGAATTGTAAAAATTCCAACTATGATAATTAATAATCCAATTTGCTTAAACAATGAAAAAATTTGGCCAATTCCATATTTAAAGATGGTAGAGTATTTCTATGCGTGATAAATTTTTGAGATAAAATTTCAGTATAATTTTTATTTGTTAGATAAAAAGTTCAATTATGAAATTTTTGCTAGTTTTATTACTAATTCCACTTTTTATGATTCCAGCATTTGCTGAATCTCAAACAGTATCAACGGATAAGGGAACATTAGATGTTAAATTATCTTATGAAGAAATTAAAACTGGTGAATTAACTAGATTACCAATTGAATTCATTAATCCTATGACACAAAAAACTCAAGTGCATGTAGATTATAAAATTACAATTACAGAATCTGAAAAAACTATTTTTCAAACTCCAAATTTAATTCATACATCTGAAGGAGTCATTAATGGATTCAAATTTGAATTTCCACAAGATGGTACATACAATATGGTAATAGATGTAGAAGGAATTCTATTTACACCAATTACACCAGAAATAGTTTCTTTTGATATTATAGTAGGTGAAGCATCTGCTCAACTAACAAATCCATCAAATGAAGAAGAGGGCGGAGGTTGTCTAATCGCAACTGCAGCATACGGTTCTGAAATGTCACCACAAGTTCAGCTACTTAGAGAAATTCGTGACAACCAATTGATGAACACAGAAGCTGGAACTGCATTTATGAGCACATTCAACAATGTCTACTATTCATTCTCACCGGCAATTGCAGACATGCAACGTGACAGCCCAATGCTTAAAGAAATTGTAAAAGTTGGATTGACTCCAATGCTATCATCACTATCCCTAATGGAAGGTGCAGACTCTGAATCAGAAGTTCTCGGACTCGGACTCTCAGTGATTGCACTCAACCTTGGAATGTACATCGCACTTCCGGCATTTGGAATCATCAAAGTGATTCAACTTAGAAAAAACTAGATTAGTTTCTTAAAAAAAGTCTAGAGAAGTTTTTATGTATCCATTCAAGTAATTTGTGTAATGAAGACTAAAGCAATAAGCTCAATCTTTCTATTATTTACTATTGCAGTAGGTATCATTTCAATTACACCAGGTGCTTTTGCAGATCATCATGAAATTACAATTACTCCCGTATCAGGTTCAAGTTTAGATTCAGGTTGTGAAAAAACAGAAGAAGGATGTTACAATCCAAGCCCTGTAACAGTTTATGTCGGTAGTGTTATAATATTTTCAAATACAAATAATGTTGCACATACATTTTCCTCAGGAGTACCATCAGATGATATTATTGGTACTGAATTCAATACAGGTATACTAGCACCAGGAGATTCAGGTGAATGGATACCAGAAAATGTAGGTGAATTTTCTTATTTCGATATGATTCATCCTTGGATGCAAGGACTGATCATAGTTCAAGAATCTAAAGGACAAACACATTCTGAAAAAGTTGTAGAACCAGTTGTAGAACCAGTTGTAGAACCAGTTGTAGAACCAGTT
>CAJQRN010000022.1 GCA_905612295.1 uncultured Candidatus Nitrosopumilus sp. | reverse complement strand
TTACAACCAAATGAAAAAGCGAAAGGGAATCTAAGGGCAAGAGTCAGAACAAATATTTTATACTATTATGCAAATATTGAAAATTATTTAGTGTTAGGATCAAGTGATAAAAGTGAACATCTAATTGGATATTTTACAAAATTTGGTGATGGTGCATCAGATTTAACACCAATTGTTTCACTATACAAATTACAAGTTAGAGAAATTGCAAAATATTTAGGAATTCCAGAAAATATAATATTAAAAAAATCTAGTCCGCATCTTTGGAAAGATCACGAAGCAGAAAAAGAATTAGGAATACAGTACGAAGAAGTGGACTCCATACTATATTGTCTATTTGAAAAAAAACTTACGGTCCAAGAAACAGCAGAAATTACAAAAATAGATAAAAAAACAGTTGAAAAAATTTATGAATTAAACATAAACAGTGAACATAAAAGATTACTAGCTACAAAACCAGATAGATAGTAAAATGAATCTCCAGGACACATTAACAGCAGTTGAACAGGAATTAGACATTACAAAAAAAATTAAAATTTATCTCTGTGGGGTTACAGTGTATGATGAATCGCACATAGGACATGCCAGAACAATCATAGTTTTTGATGTTTTAAGAAAATATCTAGAAAGTAAACAAGTTGAAGTGGATTTTGTTCAAAATTTTACGGATGTAGACGATAAAATCATAAATCGTGCCACTAAAGAAAATGTAACTGCAGAAGAAATTAGTTCAAAATACATTGAAAATTATTTTAGAGATTTTGAGGAGTTAAATGTTAAACGTGCCACAAATTATCCAAAAGCCACAGAACACATAGAAGACATTATAGAATTTATTAAAAAATTAATTGATAAAGAAATAGCATACGTTACAAAAAACGGAGTGTATTTTGCAGTTTCAAAATTTTCAGGGTATGGAAAACTTTCAAAAAAGAAAATAGACGAACTACAGTCAGGATCAAGAATACAAATAGATGAAACAAAAAAGGATCCAGCAGATTTTGCAGTATGGAAATTTTCAGATATTAATCCAACATGGGAGAGTCCATGGGGGAAAGGAAGACCAGGATGGCATATCGAATGCTCAGTAATGAGTTTAAAGTACCTTGGAGAAAATTTTGATATTCATGGCGGTGGACGAGATTTAATTTTTCCTCACCACGAAAATGAAATTGCACAATCAGAAGCATGTACAAATTTACCTTTTGCAAAAATTTGGATGCATGTAGGTATGGTTACAATTAGTGGTGAAAAAATGTCAAAATCATTAGGAAATACAAAATCAATTAAACAAGTGTTAGAAAATTGGGGTCCAAACATAATCAGATTGTTTTGCTTATCAGGACATTATTCCAAAGTAATAGATTATTCAGAAGATATGTTAAAAGAAAATCTTACAAAATGGAGACAAGTAGAAACATGTTATTTTGAATTAATTCATGCAAATAATAAAAATCAGGAAAATATATCAGAAAATGTTCAGAAAATAGGCATAGAATTTGATAAATCATTAGAGGATGACTTCAACACACATCTTGCATTATCGGCATTTTTTCAATTAGTAAAAGAAACAAACAGATTAGCTGCAGCAGAAAAATTAGGAAAAGAAAACGGGGCGATTATTAAAAAAGAGTTTGAAAGAATTTCATCAATACTAGGATTAACTGTACCTGAAATGAGTCAAAATGAAATACAAGAGATAGATGAACTAATTTTAAACAGAGAAAAATTTAGAGAAGAAAAACAATTTGATAAAGCAGATAAAATTCGAGATAAATTAAATAAAATGAACATAGAATTAATTGATCATAAAGAAAGAACAATTTGGATGAAAAAAGAAAAAATAAAATCAGAAAAATAAAAAAAGTGAATCTAATTAGGTGAATCTAATTAGGTGAATCTAATTAGGTGAATCTAATTAGTTATGTCTAATTTTAACAGCGTTTAATACAATTAAAGAATAAAATAATTCATGAATCCGTGGACTAAATTTTGGAATTGGTATGAAAATAAAATACTAGGAAGTATAGTTATAATTGCAATAATACAATTTATTCAAATACCGCACATGGTGTGGAATGCAGACATAATGCTTGAAGCAGGAATCATTTCAAGAGTTCACCCAATAATTGATTGGTTCCTATACGGTGTAGATTTGATTGAAATTATTTCAATTATCAATGTAGGTATGATCATGTTTAGTTTAATTAAGAAAAGACGTGCAGATAAAAAACAAGCAAAAACTAGTTAATCTTTTCCAGACCAAATCACTCTTTGTGGGAAAGGGATTTCAATTGCAGCATTATCAAGAGCTCGTTTAAGGGTTCCAAGAAGAATAGGTTGAGCTTGACTCCAATCATCTTTAGGATACCAAACAAAGACATGAATATTTACACTAGAGTCACCTAATGCCTCAATTCGAAATTCAGGTTCAGGGATTTGAAGTACAAAAGGCATGGTTTGTAAAATCTCATTTTTCATGACTAAAATTGCATTTTCTATATCGGAATTGTATGAAATTCCTACCACAGCGTCAGCACGTCTAACAGTAGATAAAGTGAGGGAGCGAATGTTGGATGTAAAGAATTTGTCATTAGGAATTCTAGTAACAGTGCCATCAAATCTTCTAACTTTACTGGAAAACGTTCCAATATCTAAAAGAGTTCCAGAAATCCCCATATCAGGAAGATCGATAGTGTCTCCATGTTTTGCAGGTTTTTCAACAATCAAAAAAAGGCCAGATATTAAATTAGAAACAACAGATTGTGTTGCAAATCCAATAACCACTGCAAATATTCCACCTGCAACCATAATTCCAGATAAATCAATCCCCTGGCTAGAAGTAAATCCTAGAAAAGAAATTATTAAAATTCCAAAATAAATTAATTTGCTGATATTCTGAGCAGTGTCTTTAGGTAATGACGGTGCATAATATTTATGAAATAATAATTTTGCAATTTTTGCAATGATTATACCACCTGCCATGATAATACCACCGATTAACAAGGAAAGAACAGTTAATTCTCCAACAAGTTGCATTTCAGATAAACTCTGTAGTAATTCTAGCACCATTATTCTAAAGTCATCTCCATATGATGAACACTGGTAATTGAGTTATCCCAAGCAGGTGCTGGGGTCCACTCAGTATCCACAAGAGTTGGTTTTATCTCAGCAATATTTACAGCTGCACGTTTTTTCATAATTATTTTTATTCCATCTACAATAGATTTAGAATCCTTATAGTATAGATTGTTATCAGTTATAGGAAAAATTACTTTACTGATAGTTTGTGCAAAAGATAAAGTATTTTCAATGACAATATGCATCACTCCATTCACATAAGAAACAGAGTCATTGTAATCAGTAGCTAATGATACTTCTGCATATTTACATAATGTTCCGGTGTCAGGAGAACCATATAGGCTAAATCTAGAATTAAAAGGACTACAAGTTATCCAATCAAGAGGCTCATGATTGTCACCATAGATTAAAAATATTCCAATTTCAATAGGACAGTGAACAAAAATACTTGCAGCTGAATTTTCACCAAGGTGAATTTCTTTATCAAGTTTTAAAAAAACATAGTTTGTTCTTTTTGCAGGGTGATTAAGAGGTCGGATAGGAGCCAGTTCAATTTTAACATCATTGGATTTTACAGGGATAATTTTTTCAATTATTTGACCTTCTGAATTTTCTCGAAAATATGAAAAAGCATTATCGCTTATTCTTTGAAATTTAATCAAAGTGTTTGGAAGGGATAATTCAAGATTATCACCTAAATCATAAATTCCATAATTTGAAAAAATTATTTCAGAAGTATCACTCATTGTTTTCATTTTATTATGATTAAATCGACAATTTGCTTTACGTTAGCAACTTTCATTGTCAATGTAATTAGTAATCATAGACAAGAAATGAAGATAATTAACTTCTAGTTCTCTTTTTTATAGTTGCAATTTTCTTAGATGACCTAGATTCCTTTGTTTTTGAAGTTGATTTAGCAACCTTACCCTCAACTTTTGTACTTTTACCGCTTCTTCTAGCAGCACGAGATTGTTCTGCCCTTACAGTTTGTTCTTTCTTTGCTTTTTCTTTTTCTTTTTCAGTTAGTTTTACTCGAACCATACAAAGTGTGGTATTTTGCCATAGATAAGGGATTTTTAAGAAATATTGGAAAAAGAACCTTCAGACACAACTAAATCACCAAATTTGTCAGGTTGTATGATTTTAGCCAAAATCTCCAACCCTTCAACGGTTCGAATACTAGGTTTGCTAAAAAAAGAATTTGCATCAACAGCAAAAATTTGTTTATTCTTTACAGCATTTAGAGAATTCCAATCAGGATTATTCCTCAAAATTGTATCATATTCAGATACAGTACGTAAAGTATCAAATCCACAGGGCATGAAAATAATCACATCAGGATCAGAATCTACAATTTCATTCATAGTCATACGTCGAGAATGTTCACCAGATTTACTGATTAAGTTAATTCCTCCAGCAGATTCAATCATTTGAGGAATCCAGTGACCTGCAGTAAAAAATGGTTCAATCCATTCTATTGCAAGTACTTTGAGTGATAGTTTATTTTTTGAATTTTGTATATTTTGAATTCTTTTTTTTAAGGAATTTACAATTTCTAAAGCTTTTTGGTTTTTATCCAAAATTTTTCCCAATGTTATAACGGATTGTATTATTTCATCCAAGTTATGAGGATCCATAGAATACAATTCAGGTTTTTTTGGAAGAATGTCGAGTGCATTTTTAACTTGTGTAGTATAAGCTGCACAAACCTCACAAGTTTCTTGAGAAATAATTAAATCAGGATTTGCATTTTTAAGATTTTTTTCATTTAAAGTAAAAATATCTTTTCCGTCACGCAATAGAGTACAGGTAACAGTGTTGATTTCATTACTTGTTAATTCATCAGAATTTATTACAGAAGAAATTACCTGAGGTTTCAATTTAGCAGAGTCAGGATATTTACATTCATGTGTAACTCCAAATAATTTATCTTGCACACCAAATTCATACAATAATTCAGTAGCACTAGGTAGAAATGAAACAATTCTATTTACAGCCATGATTAAAGATAGATGTTACAAAGTTTAAAGATAGCACATACAGTGACTATCAATTTTAAAAATTAGTCAAGTTAATAGGCTCATTTTAGGCACAAATAACAATGTCATCAGATTCTCAAGAGATACGACGATCAATATTATCAAAATGGCATAAAACATTATCAAAATATGGAAATTTATTTTCATCAGATACAATTAGCGGTACTAGTCCACCATCAGTATTTGTTGGATCGTATAATTATCCAAAAGTGTTTGTCGGTCCAATGGTTCCACCAATTCATGGAGATACCAGTTTGTTGGATAGTCCTGAAAAATGGAAAGGCAGATCACTTGAAGAAATTATAAATTTTCGTCTAAATTTAGTAAGAGGAATTCAAAAAACAGGAATTGAGCAAACAGAAGGCAGGTACATTGAGAATCTTCAAGAAATAACTATGTCAGAAAAACCTACAGATTTAGATTTAGTTTTTATGAAAAATACATCATCAAATATTTCTATGGATGGTGAAAGTGCACCTTTTGGCCCTACAGGTGAAATAAAATCTGCAAAGTTTTCTGGAAGTTCATCCACCAAACCAATTGAAAAAATATTTTATGATAAAGATATGAAAGCACAAGATGCAGTTTTAAAATTATATAATTCAGGAATTGAAATTTCTAAAATTCAAAAATGTTTCAGTATTGGAATGTTAGGTAAGAAAAGAAAATTAGTTCCAACAAAATGGAGTATTACTGCAACAGATGATATAATTTCAAAATCAATAGTTAAAGAAATTTTAGAAAATAGTATAATTGACACATGCAAAGTTTTTTCATATGAACATTTAGGAAATGTATTTTCAGTGATTCTATTCCCACATAGATGGATTTTTGAAATGATTGAGGGGTGGTATTCAAATGGAATTTTAGGATTTGGTTCAGATAGCGAGGATGCACGAGGAATAGATCATCCACCACGTATTGCAGGGGCATATTTTGCTGCAAAACTAGGAGTTTCAGAATATTTGTTAAAAAATAAAATTCAAGCAGGGGTTTTAATTTTTAGAGAAATCAGACCAGAATATGCCATTCCAGTTGGAGTGTGGCAAGTTCGTGAAGGTATCAGAGAAGCTATGAAGCAAAAACCACAGATTGTATCAGACTTTAATCATGCATTAAATTTAGCATCAGCAAAAACAAGTGTAAGTAAAAAAGAATGGATTGTGAATGGAGATATGATTAACAGAGTTAGACAAAAAACAATTTTAGATTTTATGTAATAAAATAAAATTAAAAATTAATTTTAAAATTAGATAAAGAAATTAATAATTACCAAAATGAACGAATTCGCTCTACAGTTCTATATCTATCATGTAGAAGGAATCCAGACATTAGACCCATTACAGAACCAAATATTACATGCAAAAGTGCAGAATACCACAATACGAAATCATTGTTAATCAATAATGTAGCTAATGCTTCTTTCTCTTCTGGCATAATATTGAGTAAGGATTCAGCGGAAGTAAGTTCATTTTCTAGAAGAGGCATCATCACCATGGTATGCATAGGTAAGAACGCTAAACTAAATACAATTGCACCAGTAACTGCACCAGTTAAAATTCCCTTAGGAACAGTTACAATTCTAAATGTTCTCCAATATGATGCTGCTAAATTAAAACAGATACCAATTAGTGCGGAAACAATAATGTGTGCCATGAAGCCTAATGCAACTGCACCCATACCTTCAACACCCATAGGGATTCCTATTGTTTTGTAAAATGTTCCATGTGGAATGTTAATCTGTTGATCAATCGAAAGAAATGATGAGAATAAAGCGCATCCTGCAACCAAGCCGGCTCCAAAACCCACTTTTACAGTACCAAATAGACCTTCAGAGTTATCATTTTTGGAGCTCATCAATAAATCAGCAGATGAGGTATTTTATAAAGTAATAACAATATCTCAAGGGTAATAAGATCAGCATATTTTTAGATAAAATTGAGTCAAACTATACAAAATTATGTATTTTTCAGAATTTATTTATAAAAATTGAAACCATACTACTCATTGTATCTAAGAATTTTTCTACTAGGGATCATTGCATTGATGAGTTTAACAATATTTTCAAATGAATTAGTCAATGCAGAACAATCAAACAAAATACCATCATGGACAAAAATTCTTGGGAATTGGTGGTTAGAAGAAAGAATCTCAAATATAGAATTTGTTCAATCACTAACATTTTTGAAAAATAGTGGAATTATCAAAATTATAGAAAATGAAAGTAAGGAAGTAGATATTTTTGATTCAATTTCAATAGAAGATTCGAAAATGGGAAAATTTTCCATATTCTATATGAGCATAGAGAATTATGGAGATGGACCATATCCAGGACACATTTCATCTCCTGAACCATATTCAAAAAATATAGAACCAGAAAAAATTGAAGTATGGTTACGTCAAAATCAATATTTTGAAAAACAAATATTTTATCTAAATGAACATGTCAAATTACCAAAAGACACTGTCATAGGACTTGGAGAATGTCAAGAAAAAAAAGCATATTACAATACAAACACAAAAATGATAGTAATATGTTATGAAATAATTTCAGACATATATCAGAAACTGACAGAAGAATACAAATCAAAAGGATTTACTGAAAAACATATTTCAAAAATTACACTAGATGTAGTGGATTTCATATTTTATCACCAAGTTAGTCATGCAATTTTAGAAATAACTTCAAGGGATAAAAATGGCGCAATTATAAATAATAATGAATTTTTTATAGATTTGTTATCAAATCACATCAAATCAATAATTCAGAAAGATAAAGAAAAATATTTGATTGAAAGTATTGCGTTATGGTTTAAAATCATGGATGAAATAGAAAATTTCAAAACATCACATATGTGGGATATGCATTCACTTAATCTTGAAAGACTTTCAAAAATGGCATGTCAAGATTCTTCATTCAACTCAACGAAAACACTAGATTATATTCAAAAAGGAATTTTAACAAAACACGACATAATAGAATGTAAAAGTGAATTGTTAGAACATAAAGAAAAATTAGAAAAAATAAGTAAGCAGATATTAAAATAATTTAATGTTCATGAGAAGAAACATTAGGATTATTTTTAATTTTTTCTAATGTTTGATTAATTTGTTTTAAGGCCCATTCAATATCTGCAACATCGTCAGAAGATAAGGAATTTTTCCATTTATCTAAAACAGTATTGGCGATTTCGGAACAATTGTACAATAAATTCCAATAAGGATGATGTTCAGCTGTAGTATATGCTAATTCAGTCATATCGTTAAGACCATTCTGAGCTCTAGCCAATGAAGTTATTTTTGCACCAAATATTTTGATAATGTTATTTTCAATATCTTCCTCAACCTTCAGAGGTACATCATGCTCATATTTTTTTACTAAATCAATTAGATCTTGACGAAAGTTTTCAAAATTATTCATGGTGACAATCTCTGATGTTCTGCCAACATACATCTATTAAAAATAACAATAATTCCAGATTTCCTAGCTAATTCTTCAGATTCAAAATCATGAATTCCTTCTTGTAACCATATCACTTTGGGTTTTTTCTCAATACAATCATGTATAATTGAAGAGATTTGATCAGACGGCCTAAAGACATCAATGATATCAACAGGGCCATCAATTTCAGCAACAGAGTCATAGCAACGGCTATTCAAAATTTTATCAGCAGTAGGGTTTACAGGAATTACGTCATATCCATTATCAATTAGATATTTTGGAACGTAATGAGCAGCTTTTGATGAGTGCTTAGACATTCCAATTACAGCAACAGTTTTCAAAGATAATACATCAATTATTTTTTCATCTGAATGAGAATCTGTGTCCATAAAAACATTTCAATAATGTCGCATATAATTTATGAATTAATTAATGGCACTAGTAAAATAGATACAAATAGAATAAATGGTAAAAAAAAATGGAAAGAATATTGACAAAATCAATTCTAGTAACAGGAGCAACAGGGTTCATAGGTTCAAGATTAGTGAATTCATTGATAGAGAAAGGATACAATGTAACTAGCCTAATCCGTAAGGGAAAAGAAGGAAATTTAAAATCAAATATAATTTATGGCGACATAACAGATGATAAAATAGATTTTAAAGATTTAGAATTTGATTGTGTATTTCATCTTGCATCACACACACCATTAGAAAAAAATAAAAAAATATTAGAAAAAGTAAATTTAGAAGGAACAAAGAAATTATTCAAAGAAATTAAATCAATAACAAAATCAATAATTTACATTTCAGGTTTAGGAGTGTATGGAGAGACGGGTGAAATAGTAGTAGATGAAAGTCAGAAATATAGTCCAAATACAAATTTTGTTAAAATTAGACTAGATGCAGAAAAATACTTGAAGGATAATTCACTGGAGCATAAAATAGATTTTGCTGTTGCCCATTTTGGAGATGTTTATGGACAAGATGGATGGTTTTATGAAATGCTTATCAAAAGATTAAAAAAAAATACATTCAGAATGCCCAAGGGCGGAGATTATTACAAATGTTTTGTTCATGTGGATGATGCAGTAGGAAGTATTATTGCAATACTGGAGAAAGAATCATTTGGAGAATCATTCATTATTGCAGACTCTGTGCCAGTAACTTTTAAAGAATTTTCAAATTTTACAGCAGATCAAATAAGTGCAAAACATCCAGGAAGTGTTCCAGTATTTTTGGCAAAGGCAGTATTAGGAACAGATTTGATAAAATTGCTAACCACACCTATCAAAGTATCAAATAAAAAAATATTAAAAATATATGATTTCAAATATCCAAATTATAAAGACGGAATTAAACAAGTCGTATCAGAATTAAAATCAAAAAATAGGATTTAATTATAATCAGAGAGTATTTTAGTCATAAAAAAAATTATAATCACATGCAAACAGAGCCAAAAGACGTCATCGTATTAGGATCAATTAGACGGGGCAAAAAAAAATTTTCAAACATACAAAATGAAACAAAAATCAATCCAGAAGAATTAAATTTAATTTTAGAAGAATTAGAAAATAAAAAATTTATCAAAGTTGAAGAATCAAAAGGGTGGTTTGGTAAAAAAATAGAATTAAAAATAACAGATAACGGTTCAAATGAATTAGATGAAAAAATTATAGAAATACAATCCAAATGGAAAGAAATGCAGGTACTTTATCAAAGTGGGAATAAACAAAAACTTCAAGAAAAAATGGAAGAAAATAAATCATTTTTGCCCAGTATGATGTTTTTTGGCGTAATGGATATGATGATGTTTTCAATGATGTTTAGTATGATGGGTATTGGAATGTCAGATTATGTTTCACAAGAGAATATGGGCGATAATGGTATGAATGATGGAGGTATGGATGATGGAGGTATGGATGATGGAGGTATGGATTTTGATATTGGATTCTAGAGAGTATTTTATACTTGAAGAAAAAATAACAGATGATTGATTTATAATTCATTTGACGATACAGGCTTACTCAGAGTTTTAACATTTTTAAAAACACATAACACGGAATATCTTTCAGGGCAAGATCTTAGTGATGTTCTACGAATTAGTAGAGTTGCAGTTTGGAAGCATATTAAAAAAATTCAAACATTAGGATATACAATAGAATCAAAACAAAAAGAGGGATACAAACTTACAACAAATTCAAATTTACTGTTGCCATGGGAAATTATTTCAGGAATTAAAACAAAAACATTAGGACAGCAAGCATATTATTTTGATTCCATAGATTCTACGCAAAATCAAGCACTGAAAATGGCAGATGATCAAAAAAATGATGGAGTAATAATAATTGCAGAGAAACAAACAGGTGGGAGAGGCAGATCAGGGAGGAAATGGATTTCACCCAAGGGAGGAATATGGTTATCCATAATATTACATCCAAAATTTGATATTTCAATTACAACATTATTTCCAATTGCATCATCACTGGCATTATCATATGCAATTGAAAAAACATGTAAAATATCACCATCATTAAAATGGCCAAATGATTTAACAGTCAAAGGTAAAAAACTGGCAGGGATGTTAGTGGATGTATCAATGCAATCAAATAGAATTGAAAGTTTAGTTTTAGGAGTTGGAATTAATTTTAATGTGAATGTAAAAGAAATTGGAAAAGAATTGAAAAATACAATAAACTATTATGGAATTGCAAGTTTAAGTGAACAAAAAAATGAAGTTACTGCAGTCGAATTAGTTCAATCATTTCTACTAGAATTAGAAAAAATATATGAATTATTAAATACAAATCAAACTAAAAAAATTATTTCAGAATGGACAAAAAGATCATCAACAATTGGAAAAAAAGTAGAAATGGATACAGTTAATGGAAAAATAAAAGGAGATGCAATTAAGATTGATGAATATGGTAGATTAATAATTAAAAATAAAGAAAAGATAAGCAAAGTTATTGCAGGCGACATAGTTCATTTAGAAAAATAAAATATTTTTAAAATTTTATTTAGATTTTGGTTTAGATTTTGGTTTAGATTTTGGTTTAGATTTTGGTTTAGATTTTGGTTTAGAAGAAGATGTAAGCATAGAAGACTGTTCTTGTAAAATGCCAGTTAATTCGTGTTGTATTTCAAAAAGGGATGACAGCATAGCCTCCATGGATGAGGCATACTGGGCATAAAGAGAAATAAGATCTGTTTTTTTTTGATCGGATTTTACTAGAGATTCATTTGAACGAAGTAAATTAGATGAAGTAATCAGTTCAGGGATATTTGAAACTACATCACCCATGTTAGTTAATTCAGAATGAATTTGTTCAATTTCTTTACGTAAATTAGGAATAGTATTAGAAATTTTAATTTCAGTCATTATAAAAAGACGCAATTATGAATGAATTAAAGATTTTCATGCATTATTTAAAAAGAAAAGTACAAGGCACGATTTATCTTCAAAATTGCAATATATAGAAAGAAAAAAGGACAAAATACCACATGAAGAAAATAATTAAAATTACAATTTATGTTGCAATGATCATCTTAACCACATCATACATCATGTCAAATGATGCACTAGCTCAAAATGTAGAAAAAATAGAATTAGAAAATGCAAAAGAGCATTTAGTCAATGGGGAATACAAACAAGCTGTTAGAATTTATGAACGATTGTTAGAAAATAATCCAAATAACATACCTCTATTAAAAATGAAAGCAATTGCATTGAGTAATTCAGGTGATGAATTAAATTCTTTAAAAGATTTTTACAAAATTATTCAGCAGGATCCAAATAATGTGATGGCATTAACAGGTATGGGAGTAAGCTTTGGAAATTTAGGAGAATACAAAGAAGCATCAAATTATTTAGAAAGTGCATTAAAAGAAGAACCAGATAATAAAATCATAAAAAATTATAAAAAAATTATTGATGATATAAATATAAAATATAGATACGTGCCTACAGAAAAACCAGTGTCAACTGCAGTTAAAAATAACGGAGAGGTACCAGTATGGGTAAAAAGTGTAGTTAGTTTATGGGGAGTAGAAAAAATTACGGATAATGATTTTTTTAGCATATTAGAATATCTGATAAAAAAGGACATAATTAAAATTCCAAAGGAAAGTTCATTTGAAAATACAAAAGAATTAAAAATGCTATCATGGGTTAAAGGAAATCTAAATTTATGGAGTCAAGGAGAAATTCCAAATTCAGAGTTTTTTAAAAATATGAATTGGTTAATAGAAAATAAATTTATCAAATCAGATAAAATGAAGCAAAAATCACAAAAAGAGTTAGAGTACGAAGTGTATTTGTTCAACAAATACCTCAGAGACATCAAAAATAACATATCTAAAGAAAAAAGATACATAGAATATTCAAATCCAAGTCAAGATGTAATTAAAAAATTTCTCAGAGATTATGTAAAATGGAATTTTGATCAACAAGTAAAAATGCCATCATCTGGATTTCCTGATCCAACATATGAAATAATCAACGATACATACATTATCAAATACAAAGTGTACATAAATCAGCAACCTATAGGACTTCCATTAGATCATGTAAGTACGTTAGAAAATACATTCAAATTTTGGGAATCTAAAGAATTGAAAACAAATAATCAAAAAGCAAAAATGATATTTGAAATAACTCAATTAAAGCATGAAGCTAATGTGTGGGTAACTTGGGTTGTACGAGATATGGGTGAAGGAGTATTGGGGCACGCACATCTTGGAAAGGGAGTTGTCGAAGTAGCATTGGGAGATTATACGTGTGACGGTAGTTTTCAACTGTATGATGTAGAAAGTGTAGAAAAAATAATGACACATGAGGTTGGTCACTCAATAGGCCTACAGCATACAAAGGATAGAACAAACATCATGTATCCAACATATACGCCATCATATGCATATTGTTTACTAAGTTAAAAAAATATGATTTCAATAATATAGGATAATTAAAGATTTTATTGAGTATTATTTTTAAATTCTAATTTATCCCAAGGAAAAACAACGTATGAATCATCAAATGTTTTTTCACCATACATTAATTGTTCAGGGTACGTCATCCCACGTCTAGCGTATAAAGTAGCAAAAATAAATTTAGAATCATCATCAACGTGTAAAAAAATATTATTGAAGGTTTTACCGCTATCAAAAATATCATCTACAAACAAAGAATCAGATGAAATATTATTTTGATCAACATAGATTTTTTTAATATTGAGTGCATCAGCAATTAATCTAGAAGGGATTAAGCCACCACGACTTATGGTAGTAATACTAGAAAAAGATCGATTTAATTCTAAAATACGTTCAGAAAGTTTTTCAATTATTTCTTCAATATCATTCCAGGTAACTTCTTGCATTTCAACCATATATGCAATTAAAAAATGAGATGAATTAAGTTATTGGAATTAAAATGATTCAATATTATTTTTTAATATATTCAATAGGTTTTAAAATTTTAAAGAGAATGTTATCAATGTCAATGTGTTTTTTATTAGAAATGGATAATTGTCATTTAACATAAAAGTTATAGTAATTAGTTTGCATCCATAGTAAAAATGAAAACACCACAATAGTATCGTATTTTAAGATCAAAAATGACATAATTTTGTGATAAAAAAGAAAATTTCAAAAATTTTAGTACCGCTAGATGGATCAAAAAATTCTGTGCGAGGTCTTGAAACTGCAATCACATTAGCAAGAAATTGTGATGCAGTAATTACAGGTGTTCACTCAATTTACGCACCGCCACATTCAGAATTTAAAGGCGTAGGTTCAGTAGAAGAGGCATATAATATCAATATGAAAAAATTTATCGATGAAGCTAAAACATTAGCAGCACAAAATGGCATCGTATTTACAGATAAAATAGTGCATGGGGAAATAGGATACAACATAATTAAAATGGCTCACGGGAAATCAAAGTTTGACATGATTGTGATTGGGTCAAGAGGAAGAAGTTCTACAAAAGAAATGTTCTTTGGAAGTGTATCAAACTATGTCATTCACACATCAAAAATTCCAGTTGTTATTGTAAAATAATTAATTTAAAATCCCTGTTTTTTGAAATATTTTTGATGGTATTCTTCTGCTTTGTAGAATTTAGGTGCAGGTATAATTTGAGTGACTATAGGATCATTAAATGATTTAGAAGAATCAAGTGACTGTTTAGATTTTTCAGCAATTTCTTTCTGTATTTGATCATGATAGAAAATTGCAGAACGGTATTGGTTACCAACATCGGGTCCTTGTCGATTTAATGTTGTAGGGTTATGATTACGCCAAAAAATATCTAGTAATGCCTCATAAGTTATCTCATCAGGGTTATATTCTACCTCTACAGCTTCTGCATGTCCAGTTTGAGCAGTACACACTTCCTCATATGTTGGATTTGGTAATTGTCCACCAATATACCCAACTGCAGTGGAAGTTACACCTTTAGTTTTACTAAGTAAATCTTCAACATGCCAAAAACATCCTGCACCAAATGTTGCTTTCAATTCAATAAATATTCCCCAGTACCAAATTAAAAGGATGTGGTTAAATTTTTAAAATTATTTAACATCAGTAAAAATTTCAACTACTTTTTTAGCTAAATTTTCAATGTTTGCGCTAGGTTCAGCAGAAATCAACAATAGGATTTGTGTGACAGGAAAAGGAAAACTTACTAAAACAGCCTTGTCACGTCTTGCTGCAAGATAGTTAATCGGACCTAAACTTTCATCATATTCAGTTCTAATAGATGCCTTTGAAACAAATTCTAAAAATGATTGTAATCTAGCTTCATCATTCTCATGAGGAACTAATCCCTCCTTAAATCCACCAGCAATTAACTGTCCATCTTTATCAATAATTCCAGCAAACCGAATTTCAGATTCACCTTGTAGTTGTGCACATTTTTCACCATAAAGTTTGAATTGAGTTGATTCAACCATTATACCAAGTATATCAATATCAAGATAAAAACCTATACGGAATTAAAAATTATGGATCATAAATTTAAGAATAAAATAAATTATTCCAAATCAGAATCTAAAGAACATTTCAAAAGTACATAATCAATAATTTTTTCTTGTGATGCTTTTTTCATTTTTAATAATGATTTGTAAAGAATTTTTTCCATATAGCCAGGATAATGTTCAAGAATTGTACGGCTCAGAGTTTTTCTATTTTCAACATAATAATCTGTCAGTGGATCATAAACATTAGAACCGATTAACATTTCATCAGTTATTTTAAAACCATTAGAAGTAAGAAGATTTCTTAAATAATCTAAACTATAGTGTTCAGATGACCACGTAAATTTTAATAATCCTAACTTTCCAAGGGAGGAATCATTAACAGTTATTGGAATAGCAATTACTAGAAACCCAGATTTAATTAAAACTCGTTTAGATTCAACAATAAAATCAGATAAAGGTTTGAAATGTTGTGCAGATTCTAAAGCTAATACACGATCCACAGAATTATCACTAAAGGGTAATTTAGTAGAGGTGGAATTTAAAAATTCAATATTTTTCTGATGTTTTGAAAAAGATAATTGCTTAAAATTAATATTTACGTCATAAAGATTAAGATCTGGAAAAGAGTCTCGCCACAATTTAGAGGGGGCAGACAATCCACTTCCAACATCAATGGCATTTTTTGCAGTAGATAATTCAGATAAATTTCCAAAAACGTTGCATAAATTATCTTGTGCAGAGATTGGATCTAGATGCTTTGAAGACCAGTAACCAAAATTAAGCATACTACCTCCAGTGGCAAGCTGCATAACAGGAGACATTGTATTGTATAGATTTATCACATCTTTTTCGTTTTTACGAAATGTCCAAAGAAATACATCAATCGGGTTTATAGTTATCAAAAATAATTTCAAATTTATTTAAAATTAGTACTATTAATTTCTAAGTTAATTTTTAAAAATATTCAAAATTATTTTAATAGTTAACGTATTTTACTAACTAAAAAAAAGATCAGATATTGAGTAATGTAGATAGTAATGGATCATCAAAAATAATACTTGCCAAATGGAAGGATAGATTTCTTGCATGGTTAGTGGATTTTATTATTATTTCAATGATATCAACATTAATTTTCTTCATATCTTTTCTATACCTAGATTACAATTTTGAAAATTTTGTCTCCGATGATGGAATGTATATTCCAACAAGTGTTATGTTTTTGGTATATTGGATAATTTTAGAATATAAAACAGGTCAAACTATTGGAAAAAAAATGTTTAACCTAAAAATTGTGAATAATTTAGGTGAAAGCCCAAGTTTGATAGGGGTTATTATCAGTAGTTTTGGAAAATCATTCATACTTCCAATAGACATAATTTTAGGATGGATAATTACAAATGAAAAAAGGCAAAGAATATGCAACAAATTAGGGAATACATTAATTATAAAAATTAAAGATTCAGAAGATAATTCAGATTTTAAATATATGAAAGATTAATGAATTAATTTTCAAATCAACAGTGCATAGCTAACGCTATGTGTGATTTAAAATGAAATCAACAGTGCATAGCTAACGCTATGTGTGATTTAAAATGAAATCAACAGTGCATAGCTAACGCTATGTGTGATTTAAAATGAAATCAACAGTGCATAGCTAACGCTATGTGTGATTTAAAATGAAATCAACAGTGCATAGCTAACGCTATGTGTGATTTAAAATGAAATCATCGTACAAGTCGTGTATATGTGGATTTGTTGATGAATGAAAATGATTCATCGCGCATAGTCTCTATGTAAGTGGCTGAACCGTTATGTTGGTCTATTAGTAAAGGCTGGCTCACGACTCGCCGAAGCTTGTCATTTACACCACCTTCCTATCAACGCAGTATTGGACTGCCGACCTTCATCTTACGAAAGAATAACTTGTCTCGGGATAGGATTCGTGCTTAGATGCTTTCAGCACTTAGCCTAAACGGCTTAGCTGCCCGGCCTGCCTTATCAGACAACCGGTAAACCAGTGGCCACCCTGCTCTGTTCCTCTCGTACTAGGAGCAAGTTCCCCTCAGTTATTCACGCTTCCATCAGGCAGAGACCGACCTGTCTCACGACGGTCTAAACCCAGCTCATGTTCCCTTTTAATAGGCGAGCAGCCTCACCCTTGGCCCCTGCTGCAGGACCAGGATAGGAAAAGCCGACATCGAGGTACCAAACCGCGGGGTCGATAGGAGCTCTCGCCCGCGACGAGCCTGTTATCCCTGGGGTAATTTTTCTGTCACCTCCGGGCCCCAATAGTGGGCACACGAAGGATCGCTAAGCCAGACTTTCGTCTATGAATTCCGTGCGTTTGGAAATCCATTCAGTCGAGTTTTTGGCTTTGCCCTCTTCAACGGATTTCTGCCCCGTTTGAACTCAACTTTGGGCCCCTTTGATATCTTTTCAAAGGGGTGCCGCCCCAGCCGAACTGCCTACCTGCACGTGTCTCCGGTCTTCACTGGATAAGTGGTACTGCAAAAAGAGTCTGGTGTTACATCGTTGCTTCATTAACATCCCGGGGAATGTTAAGCATAGCTCCCAGATACACTGTGCAATTCTTACTATACCACAAGCACAAGCTGCAGTAAAACTCCACGGGGTCTTCTCTCCCCGATGGAAGTTGATGGACTGTTCGTCCACCTTATGTGGCTTCACCGGGTTGTAGGCGGGGACAGTGGGGCTCTCGTTGTTCCATTCATGCGCGTCGGAACTTACCCGACAAGGCATTTGGCTACCTTAAGAGAGTCAGAGTTACTCCCGGCGTTAACCGGCCCTTAGCTCGGTTGAACCCAAGTTTTAGGTACCGGCACCGGCCAGGATTCAGCGACTATACAAATCCTTTCGGACTAGCAGTCGCCTGTGTTTTTATTAAACAGTCGGAACCCCCTTGTTATTGCAACCTGCGGACCCCATTCCTCATGAAGCCCGCAGGCATCCCTTATACCTAAGCTACAGGACTAATTTGCCGAATTCCCTCGCCATACGGTATACCCGTAGCACCTTAGCTTTCTAAGCCAGCGCACCTGTGTCGGTTCTGGGTACGAACTTGTTACTTTCTAACTACACAATCTTTCATGGTCTCCTGGAATCAAGAAAACTTCGCTAACGCGAAGCCACTAACACCTCGGAAAGGTTCTCGTCATTACGACACTCCCCAATCCTCGAATGCTTGGATACAACGATAGTTGTACACTCCTTATCCGGAAGCGAATCATATAGCTCAAACGATTGTTACAAGGTATCAGAATATTAACTGATTTCCCATTCGATGTACTCTGTTGAGGCACATCTTAGGATCGACTACCTCCAGGCTGATAACGCATTGCCTGGAAACCCTTGCGCTTGCGGTGGTATTGTTTCTCACAATACTATGCTGTTACTGCCGCCAAGATCTGCAATAGAAATCGGTCCACAGGACGTCATCGCCCTGCTTCGACCCAATCACTACGCCAACCTACCACGAATTATCTAATGATAATTATCTAAAGTATCGGTATTTTGCTTTAGCCCCGTCCGTTTTTGAGGCATCCCCCCTCGGCAGGTAAGTTGTTACACATTTTTTAAAGGATAGCTGCTTCTGAGCTTACCTCCCTGCTGTCTTGGCGAGAACACGCTCTTTCGCTTGACACTTAGCAAAAATTTGGGGACCTTAACTTCAGTCTGGGTTAAACCCCTTTCGGCCATGAGCCTTACGCCACATGAGCCCGTGTGCCTGCTTCTACGATGCGTATCCGTTCGGAGTTTGAATGGAGGGTGAGGGATTTCTCCCCCGCGCCCTTCTATCAGTGCTCTACCGGAAACGCTATCTCCACAAACCACGCCCTGCGAGACGCTTCGGTTGGAACTAGCGAGCGCCAGTCTAGATTGGTTTTTGACCCCTATTCCCAAGTCACAACAACGATTTGCACGTCAGAACGTCTTAAGACCTCCAGGGGGCTTTCGCCCCCCTTCATCTAGCTCAGGAATAGATCGACTGGCTTCTAGCCTAATTGCCATGACTCTACGCACTTTCACACGCCTCTCCTGACTTCTTACGAAGCTGCGAGAGCTCGGTTTCCCTTCGCCTGCACCTTTGCAGGTTTAAGCTTGCCATGACAAATAGCTCCTTGGCCCGTGTTTCGAGACGGAACGCGTGACACTGATGATTTGAACATCAAATCTTCAACTCTATTGCTAGAATCTCTAATCTGAAAAAATCACCTTTCATGCCACGCACGTCTGTAAGTAATAGGTTTCATGCACTTTTCGCCCCCCTTCCGGGGTACTTTTCAGCTTTCCCTCACGGTACTAGTCCACTATCGGTCTTGAGAAATATTTAGCCTCGGATGCTACTTTCACCCATATTCATTGCCCACTACCAAGGACAACTACTCGGGTATGAATAGGACTCTCCACACTTCGCTTACGGGGGTATCACCCTCTATTCCAGAACTTTCCAGATCATTTCAGCTGTGCTTTAAGATTCCATATTATCATACCAAAACACCACATCTCCCGAAGGATTCAGTTTGGGCTCTTTCCTTTTCGATCGCCTCTACTTGGGAAATCTCTATTGATTTCTTTTCCTCGTGGTACTAAGATGCTTCAATTCCCACGGTTCGACTTCCAATACTAATGTACTGGAATACACAAATGTGTAAGATTCTCATTCGGACATCTCGGGATCATAGGATGCGTGCGCCTACCCCGAGCTTATCGCAGCTTGCCACGTCCTTCATCTCTTCTCAAGCCTAGCAATCCACCTATTACCGTCTGTATAACGGTGTATTCAGCCACATATTACACGACTATGCACGACGATCATTGCAAGTCGCCGGTAAGCGACCCACTACATCCTTCATACATCACTTTCGTGATGCATTGCATCGATGATTTCAATGTGAACATTATGTACACCCGTACACTTTCCATGTCTAAGGAGGTGATCCGACCGCAGGTTCCCCTACGGTCACCTTGTTACGACTTTTCCCTTGTCACGAACCTCAAGTTCGATAACGCCAATTAGACGTCACCTCGCTAAAAGCTCACTTCAATGAAACGACGGGCGGTGTGTGCAAGGAGCAGGGACGTATTCACCGCGCGATAATGACACGCAGTTACTAGGGATTCCATATTCGTGAGGGCGAGTTGCAGCCCTCAGTCATAACTGTGGTAGCGTTTGTGGATTACCTCATCCTTTCGGATTCGAAACCAATTGTCGCTACCATTGCAGCCCGCGTGTGGCCCCAGAGTTTCGGGGCATACTGACCTGCCGTGGCCCCTTCCTTCCTCCGCATTAACTGCGGCGGTCCCGCTAATTCGCCCCACTACTCCTGAGAGTAATGGTGGCAACTAGAGGCAGGGATCTCGCTCGTTACCTGACTTAACAGGACATCTCACGGCACGAGCTGGCGACGGCCATGCACCACCTCTCAGCTTGTCTGGTAAAGTCTTCAGCTTGACCTTCATTCTGCTGTCTCTCCGGGTAAGATTTCTGGCGTTGACTCCAATTGAACCGCAGGCTTCACCCCTTGTGGTGCTCCCCCGCCAATTCCTTTAAGTTTCATACTTGCGTACGTACTTCCCAGGCGGCAAACTTAACGGCTTCCCTGCAGCACTGCATTGGCCACAAGCCAATGCATCACTGAGTTTGCATAGTTTACAGCTGGGACTACCCGGGTATCTAATCCGGTTTGCTCCCCCAGCTTTCATCCCTCACCGTCGGACGTGTTCTGGTAGACCGCCTTCGCCACAGGTGGTCATCGATAGATCAAAGCATTTTACCACTTCCTACCGAGTACCGTCTACCTCTCCCACTCCCTAGCTTTGCAGTATTCCCGGCAGCCTGTACGTTAAGCGTACAGATTTAACCGAAAACTTACAGAGCCGGCTACGGATGCTTTAGGCCCAATAATCATCCTGACCACTTGAGGTGCTGGTTTTACCGCGGCGGCTGACACCAGAACTTGCCCACCCCTTATTCGTTAGTGTTTCTAGGACTAACAAAAGATTCGTTTAGCACAAATCACTCGGATTAACCTTGTCGTGCTTTCGCACATTGCAAAGTTTTCTCGCCTGCTGCGCCCCATAGGGCCTGGGTCCGTGTCTCAGTACCCATCTCCGGGCTACTCCTCTCAGAGCCCGTACCTGTAATAGTCTTGGTGGGCCATTACCTCACCAACAAACTGATAGGCCGCAGTCCCATCCTATGGCGATAAATCATTTGGAACACAAACCATTCCAGGTATAGTGTTCTATCGGGCATTATTCTCAGTTTCCCGAGGTTATTCCCGTCCATAGGTTAGGTTGACTACGCGTTACTGAGCCGTATGCCTTGTATTGCTACAATGACTCGCATGGCTTAGTATCAATCCGATAGCAGTCAGGTCCGGCAGGATCAACCGGATTCTGAATAATTTTCTTTTTGGTCTTGATTATTGAAGTACAATTGTACTTGTATATTTGGAATTGACGGATGCACATAATGTTCACATCTCAGAAATGATCTTTCAGATCAAATCCTCATTCTTGTATGCGTAAATGGAGGCCCATGAATCACAAAGTGGCATATTGCCATACTTCATCACGAGCGCCGCCTATTGCTTTACGTATGCAGAATCCGATGATTGAAGAATCCATATAAACCATACGAGGAAGTATGCCTGATCGACCCAAAAATTGTAAAAATTAGAAGGAATTTTGATTAAAAAGACCTCAAACTAGGACGATCCAAAATAATACTAGTCAAAGATCGAATGTTGATTAAAATCATAGTAAGTTTTGGACAGATCAACATTGGATCATATAGAAAATTATAAACAAAAAACACCTGGATCGGCAAAAATATTTTCAAAATCATTAAAATTTCATGTTAATGGTGTTTCACATAACATAAGATTTTACGATCCATATCCATTTGTAGTTAAATCATCTTTAGGAAAAAATTTGTTAGATGTAGATAACAACAAGTATACAGATTATTGGATGGGTCATTGGTCTTTGATATTAGGACATGGTCAAAAAAATGTTAAAGAATCAATTAAAAAACAAATTGAAAAAAGTTGGATGTATGGAACAGTAAATGAACAGACAATAAAATTATCAGAGTTAATTTCAAAAGCAGTTCCCGTTGCAGAAAAAATTAGATACGTAACATCAGGTACAGAAGCTACAATGTATGCAGTAAGATTAGCACGTTCAGTTACAGGTAAAAAAATAATTGCAAAGATAGATGGAGGATGGCACGGGTACACATCAGATTTACTAAAAAGTGTAAACTGGCCATTTAAAGAATCAGAAAGTAGTGGTACAGTAAATGATGAAAAAATTATTTCAATACCATATAATAATTTAGAAGTTTCATTAAAAATATTAAAAAAACATTCAAAGAATCTTGCAGGTGTTATCATTGAACCTGTGTTAGGTGGAGGCGGATGCATACCAGCAACAAAAGAATATCTCAAAGGAATTCAAGAATTTGTTCATAAAAATAAATCATTATTTATTTTAGATGAAATAGTTACAGGTTTTAGATTTAGATACGGATGTTTGTATCCAACTATGAAATTAGATCCAGACATTGTAACCTTAGGAAAAATAACGGGGGGAGGTATGGCAATTGGTGTCATATGTGGTAAAAAAGAAATTATGGAGCATGCAGATACAACAGGTAAGAAGAAATCTGAAAGAGCATATATTGGAGGAGGCACGTTTTCAGCAAATCCAACATCTATGACATCAGGATATGCCACACTAAATTATTTAAAAACAAACAAATCAACATATTCAAAAATTAACTCAATAGGAGATTATGCAAGAAAAGAACTTGAAAAAGTATTTGATGGTAAAGTAATTGTAACAGGTAAGGGCTCGCTATTTATGACGCATTTTATAAAAAACGGGGTTACAGAAATAACAAATTCAACAGATGTTGCCAAATGTGATTCAGGAATGTTACAAAAATATCATTTTAAAATGATTTCTAAAGATGGGATATTTTTCTTGCCAGGTAAACTAGGAGCAATATCCATTAGTCACACCAAAGAAGATATTAAAAAAATTATTTTAGCTTCAGAAACTTTCTAAAAATAGAATAGTTATGAATTAATTTTACGTTTCCAAGAAATTAATTGATTAAAAACATCTAAACAAATGTAAAATCTATAGTGGATATGGATAAGGAAACGTGTGATAGATGTGGACACGATATGGAAAAAATGACTACTTGCCATTTGATATGTCCAAACTGTGGGGCAAACTATGATTGTTCAGATAAAGGAAGTGTGTGGTAATTGTTAAAATATTCATCTCAATGAAACTAGATCAAGTAATTTAATCCAATTAATGTAACAATTAATGATGCATCTTACACCTTTGGCAATGTATTTGTAGATAGAAACATTTGAGAATTTTAGTCATGTCGGAAATAGAAATATTACTAAACAAAGCACAAACATCATTAAATTTAGGTAATCCAAAAGAAGCATTATCATTTTATCAAAAAATTCTTGAACAGAATCCAAAACATCTAACAGCATTACTAAAAAAAGGTAATATCTTTGGTAAATTTGGAAGATTTAATGATGCAATCATTTGTTATGATGATGTTATTTTACAAGAAAAAGAAAATGTCTTGGCATTACTAAACAAAGGGCTATGCTATCATAAAATTGGACAGTATGATGTGGCCATAGAGTGTTTTGATATTGTTTTAAAAGTAAAATCACAAAACAAGACTGCACTATACAACAAAGCATCATCCATTATCAAATCAGGTAAACTAGAAGAGGGACTAGCAGTATTATCTCAATTAATTAAATTGGATTCTTCGTATAAACAACAAGCAAAATGTGATATTGATTTTATGGATATCAAACTTTTAAATGAATTTAAAGAAGTAACTAGTTGAATGGTTGTTTTATTTTTAATGTCGACGTGAAGTCCGTCATCTCCATAGATTGAACTGTGTATGTTTCTAATTTAATATCTTGAAAATAATCCACAGACATATTATTTACTCTTAAACATACCATTCATAATTTGTTTTAGCAACAGTATTCTATTTTGTTTCTGGAATGAATCCTTTTGGTAAAGCAGTACCATAAACCCATTTTGGATCAGCAATTTTTGCTTGCATGTATTCTACATACAAATCTTTAGCTTCTGGAGAATTCCATACAGGTATCGCTTTAGTTTTTGATTTCTTAGATTTTATTACTTTTTTTGGTTTCTCATATTTTACTTCTGAATCGGTCATAATGTATTCTTATGAAGTTCATATTTAATTCGGAGGATGATTTTAAATGTACATTACAAAAACTCGTTTTAAATTGTAAGAAGAAAGAATATAAAATTGACGTGTAGAGATGATTGTTTATGCTTAAATGTAAATTTTGTAATGTAAATTATCCGTATGACGTAGTATGTTATCAGGGATTAGAAGATGTAATTCTAACAACCAGTAAGAATTGATATCTCTTTCACTGATATCTGAATCTGATGGTGAATATCTTGATAGAATTTATTTTTTTAGAATTTGTTTCTAATTCCAATAATCAATACAGGTTTCAATATGACAGTCAAAGATAGAGAATATTTAGGAAATTAGTGGACATTGTACATCAAGAGATTCAATAGATGAATCAACAAATTAAGAGTTATTTTTAAGAAAATTCTTCAAGTTTTTATAAAATAACAAGTACAGTAATTCATGGAAAAGAAAAAAGAAAAAGAGGCATATGCAACTGAAGATCCAACAGATACTTCTGCAAAAAAACAGGAAGAAATGGCAAAAGAGGCAATTAAAAAATTCAAATCAATGAATTAAACTAAACTTTCATTAGCAATAGTATTTTAATAAAAATATGGGATTGTTTGGATCAAAAAAAAATCCAGAAGATATGAAGTATGATGCAATATCCATGATGGAGAAAAATCAACCAAAAGCAGCAATATCATTATTTAATAAAATACTAAAACAAAATCCAGAAGACATAGATGTATTGCTCAACAAAGGATTGTCATTAAATAAAATAAGAAAATACAGCGATGCGATTACATGTTTTGATAAAATATTAGAAATTAATCCAAAAGATGCTCAAGCATTGAATAACAAAGGCATTGCGATGGCAGAAAATGGAAATATTCAATCAGCATCAGAATGCTATGATATGGCAATTGAGGCAAACCCAAAATATGCACCATCGTATTTTAACAAAGGAGTGTTGCTTGACAAACTTCAAGAGCACGAAGAGGCACTAATTGCATTAGAAAAAGCAATTTCTGTAGATTCAAGAAAACCAAATGCAATGGTCTACAAAGGGATTGTTTTAGGGAAAATGAAAAGGCACGAAGAGGCACTAAATTGTTTTCAAAATATTTGCAAAAAATATCCAAACAACCAGGATGCATTTTTTCAAAAAGGAGTGCAGTTAGCAGAATTAGGGAGGCATGAAAAGGCACTAGAGGTGTTTGATGAAATTCTAAAAAAATACAAAGATAATCTAAATGTAATTTATGCAAAATCTAGAAGCAAGGCAGCATTAGAAGAGTATCCAGAAGCACTAGAATTACTAAAACAAGCAATTTCAAGAAATCCAAAAATAATACGTACATGGGCAAAAGAAGAACCAATATTTACAAAACTGCACAGTAATGATAAATTCAGAGCATTGGTAAAGTTATAAAATTTTATTACGCACAGCATCTATTCTAATTATAGCAATTTTCTTTTTTGGTCCAATCAATCTTGCCTCATAAATCGGAACATATACCTCGCTAATTTCACGCAATACAAATTCTTCTTCAAGTTTTCTCACATCATCTTCTAAAGGTTTTTTTAAAAAGGATTGAAGTTTTTCAATTGCATCATCATAAGTTAATTCAGTTTTTTTTACATTTGCTAAATTTTTTTCTAATATTTGGTTTGGGTAATTTTCAGTTGTTTTTGAATTTAATTTAAAAGGAAATTTAATTTCTCTTCCATGGTGATCAAATGCTAATTCATTCTCATTTTCAACAAATACATGTTCTTCCAATTTTAAATTGATTTTATTTTTACCGCGTTTTCCAACAAGTGTTTTCTTAAAATTAGACTTGGTTTGAACTGGAAAAATTCCATCACCTAAAATAATCTCAGATACGTTAGAGTCAACAGAAATGGAATGAGTTGCTGCTCTAAAATAATTTGCCACGTACTTGCCAGATATATTCAAGATGCATTCATAATGTAATTTCATAGAATGAATATGAATATCACTATTTTTTGGACGTGAAAGTAGAGATTTAAACAAAGAGGATTTCTTATCATCAACAATTTCTAATACTTCGTTTTCATCAATTTTTTTTCGTAAGACTATTATTTTGGGATCAAATTTATTTTTCAAAACTAACCAACGTATACAAGTCATCATATTAAACCAATTCCAATTTAAAAATAAAGAAGTAGTGAATATTTTAAAATAAGAATATCTAGAAAATCAAAATTCCAAAGAAAGAAAAGGAGCTAATTTCTATTAAAAATAGATGAAGAAATCCAACATTAATGGCCATGCAGATAAAAGAAAAGTAAATCCAGAGTGGTTTACAGATAAAACATGGATGAAAGTCCTTTCAGATAAAATTAAATCAAAAGATCAAGATATCTACCACGTACATTTTGAAAACGGTTCTAGAACTAAACTTCATTTTCACAACGGAAATCAAGTTTTAATGGCAGTGAAAGGAAAAGGAAGTCTAGAACTTTTTAAAAAATTTGGTTCAAAAAAAACAGAATTTAAAATTAAAAGAATAGAAAGAATTAGTCTCAATGAGGGAGATATTGTACATATTCCAGCAAAAACATTCCACACCCATGGATCAATTAATAAAAATAAAGAATTTTCACACATTGCAATAAACATATTACCTAAAAAAAATTCAACATACAAAACAACATGGTATGAATCAGATTTTAAAAATAAAGTAACAAAAATTATTTAAAAATAATGTCAATAATACAAAATTCAAAAATAGATTCTATAGAAGGTGGTGAAGGAGTAAAAATAAAAGAATACTTTAATCCAGATAATACATTGAATCAGATTAATTATAGTATAGCACAATGTTCATTAGATGTTGGGAAAAAAACTAAACTTCATAAAATTAAGTCATCTGAAATATACTATATTTTAGAAGGTAAAGGGAATTTAAAAATAAATGAAGAGATATTTTGTTTAGAAAAAAATGATTCAGCACATGTTCCGTCAAATTCAAAACAATTTATTGAAAATATCGGGTCAGAAAATTTGAGTTTTTTATGCATTGTAGAGCCAGCATGGAAAGCAGAAGATGATGAAATTTTAGAAGAATAGTACATTATACAATGTAATTATTTTTAACATATGCATAATTAGAAGTATTATGGATAGACGAGAGGCCTTAACTATACTAAAGATTGAGCAGAATTCATCACAAGAAGAAATCAAGGCATCATATAGAAAAATGGCACTAGAATTACATCCAGATAAAAATAAAGAAAATTATGAAGATGCAAAATTTAAAAAAATTACAGAGGCATATAATTTTCTAAAAAAGAATAAAGTTGACAATACAATACATCAACAAACAAAGAAAAACTCAGGCAATCAAAGAGATGCAAGACCCAAACCACAATGGGGTGCACCGGATAATGGAAACATTCCAGAGCAAGATTGGGGTAAATATACACGTGAATTTGAAGAAGGTGATCCAGTTTTTTGGAAAGAATATGAAAAAAAATTTTGGGAGGATTACAATGCACGAATACGAGCAGACGGTAAAAATGGAGAATATGAAAAAGCAGAAGAGCCAGATCAGCAACCAAATCTTCAGGTAGAGGTAGACAAATCTTTGTGTATTGGTTGTTGTAGTTGTGAGATTATTGCACCTGAAGTATTTGAAATAGATAAACAAAGTAGAACAAACCCCAAATCAAAAGTAATTAATCAAAAAGGTGCAGGTGTAAATAAAATAATGAATGCGGCACAAACATGTCCAACAAAAGCAATAAGTGTAGAAAATATTAGAACAAAAGAAAAATTATTCCCGTACTAAATTTTTAATAAGTTATAGTATTTTTCAATTTCAGAATTTGATAAATTTAACGAAGAGTTAAACATACTGTGAATAGGTCCAGCTGAATCAGATTCACTTCTAGGAACTAAGTGTACATGAACATGAGGTATCTCCTGACCAGCAGTTTCACCATTATGAATTGCAATCAAAGTTGAACCAGTGATAGAATCAACTTTAGACATCATAACATGAACTAAAGAAAATAAATCAGAATTTTCGCTACTACTCATGTCCTGAATTTTTTTATGATGATTTTTTGGAATTACTAGTACATGTCCTTTTGTAAGTGGAAATGCATCCAAGAAACATATTGAATGAGATGTTTCATGAAGAATTTTAGCAGGAATTTGTCTAGAAATAATTTTACAAAAAATACAGTCCATAAATACAAATTAAATTTTTAAAATATCAAAGTATCTATTATGGAGTAACAATATTAGCCCATGCCAAATCCTTTCCAAATTTTATTGTAACCTCATCGCCAGTATTTAATTCACAATTTTCTATAATTTTAGGAACAGCATCAGTTGTTTCTACATAGCAAGTACCGTTATCATTATTCAAAATAACAACATCCTCAAAGATATCCTCTCGAATTAAGTGCCAAAACGGAAACACCATTGTGGACAAAACTATCCCAACAGCCAAAAAAGCACACACAAAAACTAATCCTTGTTGTTGACTAGAACTTAACTTCATTTTACCATAAGCCGCCGTCCCCGTCAGCATTAGGTTTTTTGGCAGGTACGTTACCATGAGCTTTTTTCATGTGTCTTTTTAATTTTTCAGGATCATGTAATTCAGTTCCACATGTATCACATTTGGTTTTATTATCATCATCCTTGTTACGTTTGAATAATCCCATAATATCACAATGATGAAGAAATACGTTATAAAGGATACTGAATTCCATCAACACATGTTAGTAAAAAATATCACAGTTTTAGGTTCAGGAGTAATGGGTCACGGAATCGCCCAAGTATCAGCAACTGCAGGATATAATGTAGTATTACGAGACATTAAACAAGAATTTTTAGATAAAGCAATGGAGAAAATAAAATGGAGTTTAGACAAACTAGTTTCTAAAGAAAAAATAACAAAAGAAAAAGCTGATTCAATTTTTTCAAGAATAATTCCAATTGTAGATTTGAAGGAAGCCGTAAAGAACGCAGAAATGATAATAGAAGTGGTTCCAGAAATAATGGAATTAAAGAAAAAAGTGTATGCAGAATTAGATGCAGTTGCAGGACCAGATGTAATATTTGCATCAAATACAAGTACATTACCAATTACAGAAATAGCAAATACGACATCGCGTCCAGAAAAATTCATAGGAATTCATTTTTTCAATCCACCACAATTAATGAAATTAGTTGAAATAATTCCAGGAGAAAAAACAACTCAAGCAATTACAGATTTGACTCAAGAATATGTAAAATCAGTAAATAAACAAGCTGTGCTATGTAGAAAAGATGTTCCAGGATTTATCATCAATAGATTATTCATTCCAATGGTTCATGAAGCATGCTATGCTCAAGATAGGACTAATGCAACACTTGAAGAAATTGATTCTGCAGTGAAATTTAAGTTAGGTTTTCCAATGGGGATTTTTGAGTTAGCAGATTTCACAGGTATGGACGTAATTCATAAAGCAACTGTAGAAATGCACTTACGAGATAAAAAAGTAATCAATCCACATCCAACAATAGGAAAAATGTTTGATGAAAAGAAATTGGGTCAAAAATCAGGTGAAGGTTATTACAAATATTCTGATGACAAGTATGAAAGAGTTGCATTATCTGAAGAGTTAGCAGAAAAATTTAACCCCATTCAACTGGTAGCAAATATTCTAAACAATGCAGCATGGTTAATTACAAACGGTGCAAGTGATATTAGTGAAATTGAAAAAGCAGCACAATTAGGATTAGGGTTAAGAAAACCATTATTTGAAACTGCAAAAGAAATTGGAATTAAAAATATTGTAGCGGAATTAAATAGACTTGAAAAAGAACACGGTGAGTTTTACAAACCAGATCCTTTACTAATTTCTATGTTGTAATTAATTCTAAAATTTTTTCAACTGCCTCTTTTGCAGTATCAGCACCAATAATTTTTACATTCTTTCTATGATCTACAAATCCATCAATGTAGGGGGTGATAGAACTTTCAATTCCTCGAATTGCAACCATGGGTTTTTTGCTCATATATGCAGCACATACCTCAGATAAAGTTCCAGAACCACCACCGACAATTATTACACCATCAGCAGATAATGCATTAAGAAAATCACGAGTAAAACCCATTCCAGAAGGGATCACAATATCACAGTAATCGTTAGCAAATTTAGGATCATCTTGAGGTAATATTCCAACAGTAATCCCATTACCATCTTTTGCACCATGAGAACAGGCATTCATCACACCGCCCAAACCACCAGTAATTAAAACAGAGTTAGATTTTGCAATTTCAAGTCCAATATCGTATGCCATTTTTTCATGTTTAGGAGTACAGCCATTAGTGTTATTTCCAATAACTAAGATCTGTGTTTTCTTTACCATAACATAACTCAAAGAAACGGTTTGAAATATGTTCGTAGAGAAAAAGATATTAGGGAATTATATGAAATGTTACTATGAAAACACGTTCAATGCCAGTATGTTTTAGTGAAAAACAATACAAAATGATTGAAGAATTTGCCAAGAAGAACGGCATGCTTAATGCAAGTCAAGCTCTTGAAAAAATCCTTAGTCAATAATCAGTTTTTATAATTTTTAATTATTTTTATTATTCAATATGATTTAGTGTGTATTTAGCAACAGTTTGGATGGGTTGTTTACATTTAATAATTAAATATTTTAAAATTAAATGAAAAGAATGGGACTATTTACTAAAAAGCCAGTATATTGTGTAGTTTGCAGTAAGGAATTAACCCACAAACATAAACCAAAAAAAGAATGGAATTTGAAAGGGTTACTATGTGGAGATTGTCATTTTGATAAATCAAAAGAATACTATGAAGGTCAAGTAAGACAACCATGTGTAAAATGTAAGGCAACACAGAAAATTACGGATTTGTGGGAACCAAGATGGCAATGGGATATGGAGGGGTTACTATGTAAGAATTGTTTTGATCAAAAAGAAAAGGATTTTGCTCAAAAGAAAAATTTTTGTTCATTATGTGATACAAAAATGGGGTTAATCAGACACAATCCAAAAAACCATTGGAAAATAGAAGGTCAATTATGTAGAAAATGCTGGGATAAAAAGAAATCCGAGTTTGGATAAAAGTGAATTTTTTTAAAAAGTATCAATGTGACAAGTGTAATAAAAAATTTTCAAAAGAAGAAGAATTTATGAATCATAAACAAATTGTTCATGGAAAAGATTCACAGTATGATTGTAAAGAATGTGACAAAGAATTTTCTAATATGGAAGATATGAGAACACATCTACAAAGAAAACATAGTTACAAAAAAGACAGATAATTAAATTGCCTTTATTGTTTTAACCACTGGAGGTCTATTTTTAGTGAATACTCTAAAACCACAAATACATTTGATTTCAGGTAAACGAGATAATTCTGTATTTGAAACAATAGTTCCGCATCTTAAGCAAGCATAATTTACATCAAATACTTCAGCAGGAGTTTCTTCTACTTCTTCAGTTATTTCTTCAGTTATTTCTTCAGTCATGTTTATCATCAATAATTTCTATAATTTAAGGATACCAAATCAAGTTAAAGACAATTCAATGTAAACATCATCAGGAATTTTTAATCGCATTAGTTGTCTGATGGCTTTATCATCTGCACTAATATTGATTATTCTTCTATGCATTCGCATTTCCCATTTCTCATAAGTTTCAGTACCACTACCACAAGGAGATTTTCTTGTAGCAATATGTAATCTTTTTACAGGAAGTGGAGTTGGACCTTTAACTTTAACACCAGTTTTTTTACCAATACCCATTATCTCATCACAAACAGTATCCAATTTAGGGAGACTGATAGATGTGAGTTTTACACGGGCAGTTTGTGTCATAAAAACGCCTATGGTTTGTGCTCTTCGGTAATTTCCTTAACAATACCTGCTGCGATTGTTGCACCCATATCTCTAAGTGCGAATCTTCCCATTTCAGGGAATGCTTCGAAGGTTTCAATACAAGTTGGTCTCACCGGTCTAATCTTTACAATTGCTGCATCGCCTACTTTAAGGAATTTTGGATTTTCTTCCTCAACTGCACCAGTTGCTGGGTTGATTTTTTGAAGGAACTCAGTAACAGTTGCTGCAACTTGTGTTGTGTGAGCGTGCATAACTGGAGTGTATCCAGGAGCAATTGCTGTTGGATGGTGAATAACAATAATTTGGGCTTTGAATTCTTTTGCTACATTTGGTGGGGCATCAGGGGTACCAAGAACATCTCCTCTCTTGATATCTTTCTTTTCAATACCTCTTAGGTTGAAACCAATGTTGTCACCTGCTTCTGCAGTTGGCATTTCTGTATGATGTGTTTCAATAGATTTGATTTCACCAAGTGCACCAGAAGGCATTACAATAATTTTTTGTCCTGCTTTCATAATACCAGTCTCGACTCTACCTACAGGTACAGTTCCTACACCAGTAATTGTGTAAACATCTTGAATTGGGACACGTAATGGTTTACCAATTGGTTTTTCTTCTACTGTAAAGTCATCAAATGCTTCAAGTAGTGTTTTACCAGAATACCATGGCATGTTCTCAGTTTTCTTAACTAAGTTATCGCCTTTCCATCCAGAAACTGGAATGACAGGTACATCTTCTAGTTTGTAACCAACAGATCTTACTAATTTTTCACCTTTCTCTTTGGCGGCTTTGAATGCATCTTCTTTGTAGTCAACTGCATCCATCTTGTTGATTGCAACAATAATTTGTTTTACACCTAATGTTTTAAGCAAAAATGCGTGTTCTCTTGCTTGTCCACCAGCTGCAGTTGCAGTATCAGTTTCACCTTCTTTTGCTGAAAGTACTAAGATTGCTGCATCTGCTTCAGATGCACCAGTAATCATGTTTTTAATGAAGTCCCTGTGACCAGGTGCATCAATTAATGTGAAGAAGTATTTTGCAGACTCAAATTTTTGGAATGCTAAATCGATTGTAATTCCTCTTTCTCTTTCATCTTTAATATTATCCATAACCCATGCATACTTGAAAGTATCACCTTTTCCGGTCTTCTCGGATTCGGCTCCGTGTGCTGCAATAGTTCTCTCATCCACAACTCCAAGATCCATTAAGAAATGACCCATAGTTGTAGATTTACCGTTATCAATATGACCAGTTACGATCATGTTTAAGTGTGGTTTATCTGCCATATCGTGTTCGACGTCAAGGGGATATATTACTGTAATGAATTTTTTTTGATTAAAATTATTTTTTTAATTTATTTTAGAACTTATGACTTTACTAAAAGCACATAAATCAAAGAAGAAAAAAATAGATATATGAAAATTACAGTTTCAGTTATCAAAGCAGATGTCGGCGGAATTGGCGGACATACAAAACCAAGTGACGGACTAATCAAAGCAATTAGAGATACCGTTGAAAACTCAGGAGATTTACTTATCGATCATTACATCGGGTATTGTGGAGATGATACACACATCGTAATGACTCATAGACATGGTGTAGATAATGAAAAAATTCACAAGCTAGCATGGGATGCATTCATGGCAGGAACACAAGTAGCAAAAGATGAAGGTCTGTATGGTGCAGGTCAAGATTTGTTAAAAGATTCTTTTTCAGGAAACGTAAAAGGAATGGGTCCAGGTGTTGCAGAATTAGAATTTGAAGAAAGACCTAATGAAGCATTCACAGTTTTTGCAGCTGATAAAACAGAACCAGGTGCATTCAACTATCCAATATACAGAATGTTTGTAGATTCATTAAGCAATACAGCATTAATTGTAAACCAATCTCTTGCAAGTGGAGTGGTGATGAATATCATGGATGTAGAAAAAGCAGAAATTGCAGAATTACGTTTATGGGAAGATAAACCAACTATAGAAGCAGCATTAATGTATCCAGGAAGATATGTTGTAGATTCAGTATACACAAAAGAAGGAGAACCGATTCTAGATGCATCTACAGATAGATTACACAACATTGCAGGAACATATGTTGGAAAAGATGATCCAATAATGTTAGTAAGAACACAAAAGAATTTTCCAGCAACAGAAGAAGTTGGAAGTATGTTTAACAATCCACACTTTGTTGCAGGTAATACAAGAGGAAGTCACAACATGCCATTAATGCCAGTGAAATTAAACTCGGCAGCATCAATCAACTTTTGCATTCCAATTGTAGAAGCACTGGTCTTTAGTATGCACAATGGTAAATTGGTAGGACCATTTGATGGATTCTCAACACCAGATTGGGATTACATTAGAGAAATTGCAACAAAAAAAGCAATTACAATCAGAAGTCAGGGATTCATTCACCCAGCAACCTTAGTACCATCAGAATTAGAATATGCTGAAGGGTACAAAGCAAGAATGAGTGTTCTTGAATCAAAAATGAAACCAATGAAAAAAGAAGATAAATCCAATACAGATAGAAAAGAAAATTACGAAGATCCAGATTAATGATCTCGTATTTTCATAATCTTACGAAATAGTTAAATGAAAAAGACTAGATTAAGGGACAGGTATGATTACCTTCCTAAAAATCTTTGATCTGAAGACGTATATTTTTACAATATTGGCAATAAGTTCATTTTCAAGTTTTATGGTAATATCATTTGGAAAAACTATACCACAAATAATTTTAACATTTTTTAAGAGATCTAGAGATTGTGTGATTTTAAGCGCAGGATTAATTTTTGCATTTACATGGTTTCTTAGAGCCAGGCCACATAATCGTCCCAAAAACTACAAAGTTGTTCCAATAGATGTATTTGCTAAAAAATGTGAAATTGACGGGATTAGAACCGAATTTAAAACGCATGATGTAGCATGGAGTTTTATGAAACAGTATAAGCAAACGTATCCACTACATAATTTTGCACTAGTATCAGATCTTGGGAATTCAGATAAACCAACAATTTTTAGATATATTTAGATTCAGACTTTTATTCAGGAAAAGATAGAATCAGATTATGCAATATTCTATTTTAGCAGAGTCTTTTGAAAAAATGGAATCAACAAGAAAAAGATTAGAGTTAACACAATATCTAGTAGAATTATTTGAAAAAACACCACATGATGTAATTTCAAAAATCACATATCTTCTTCAAGGGAAATTAAGACCAGATTTTGAAGGGATAGAATTAGGTGTTGCAGAAAAACTAGCAATGAGAGCAATTTCAAAATCATCAGGAATAGCAATTAAAAAAATTGAAGATGAATATAACAAAGGAGGAGATCTAGGTCATGCAGCAGCAAAAATTCTAGAACAAAAAACACAAACAACTTTTCTTGTTGAAAATATTACTGTAGAAAGGGTGTATGAAACATTATTTAAAATTGCAAGGTTAGAAGGGTCAAGATCTCAGGATATGAAAATTAAATATATATCGAGTTTACTAAATGATGCAAATCCATTAGAGGCAACTTATATTTTAAAAATATTACTTGGAACTCTAAGATTAGGTGTTGCAGAAAATACAGTGATGGATGCATTAGCAATAGCATATTCAGGAAATAAAGAGAATAGAAAAATGTTAGAACATGCATATAATGTTTCAAGTGATTTAGGAAAAGTTGCAGAAATAGTAGCAATAGAAGGGATAAAAGGGATTGAAGAATTTAAAATAGAATTATTCAATCCAATTCGCCCTATGCTTGCAGACAGAGTAAAGAGTGAAAATGAGGTAATTGAAAAAATGGGAAATGAGTTTGCCATAGAGTACAAATTAGATGGAGAAAGGGTACAAATTCACATCGAAGGGGACAAAATAGAATTATTTTCTAGAAGTTTAGAAAAAATTTCAAATTATTATCCAGACATCATAGAAAAAATTCCAAAAATATTTCAAGCAGAAAATGCAATACTAGAAGCAGAGATAGTAGCAATAAATGAAAATACAGGAGATTTTTTACCATTTCAAGAATTAATGCACCGAAGAAGGAAATATAAAATTGAAAAAGCAGTAAAAGAATATCCCATCACAGTTAATTTTTTTGATGTACTCTATTGTAATGGAAAAAATTGTACAGAATTAAGCTATCATGAAAGAAGGAAAAAACTAGAAAACATAGTAAAAGAAAATGAATTTGCAAAATACATACCAATGACAATAGCAAAAACAGAAAATGAAATTGAGGAATTTTTTGAAAATAGTATCAATGCAGGAAGTGAAGGATTAATGCTAAAAATGTTAGACAAGCCATATCAAGCAGGAGCAAGAGGAAGTCATTGGCTAAAATTAAAAAGAGAGTATCGAAATGAATTGGGAGATAGTTTAGATCTTGTTGTGATTGGTGGATTTTTTGGAAAAGGTAGAAGAACAGGGAGTTATGGCACATTGCTACTTGCAACATATGATCAAAATACAGATACATTTCCAAGTATTTGTAAAGTAGGTACAGGATTTACAGATGAAAGTTTAGATCAACTATATCAAATTTTAAATCCAAAAATTACAATTAAAAAAAATCCACGCGTCAATAGCGAAATGGAAGCAGATGTTTGGTTTGAACCAGAATTAGTAATTGAGGTCGTAGCATCAGAAATTACTCTAAGTCCAATTCATAAAACTGCAATAAATGAAATAAGAAAAGATACAGGATTGGCATTAAGATTTCCAAAATTTACAGGAAAAATCAGAGTAGAGAAAACAGTTGAAGATGCATCAACAGATGAAGAAGTAATGTCATTATACAAAGGACAGAATAAGGCAGCACATGATAAAAATTTGATGTAATAATACTCAAAAAATATCAAAAACCATAGAGGACTTAAATTACCACGAGGTCTATTACTCTTTGTTATGTATAGTGGAGAACTTGAAGTTCAAGCAAAAAGAAAGGCCATAGCAGTTTTACAAGATGAGATCAATAGAATTCTAAACGCATCCAGAGAACTTGGAACGCTAACTGAATCTTTAATGAAAAAAGATAAGAAAGCAGTCAAAAATACGTTGGAACAAATCTCAACCATAGAAGAAGAAGTAGAAAATCTGAGAAGAAAAATTACACGAGAAGTTGCAGATGTAGGAGGATTAATCATGAACAGAGAAAATCTTCTAAACACATCTTATACGATGGATGAAATAGCTGGTTACATCACAGGCATTGCATTCAAACTTTCAAATGTAAATATAGCTACGCTGAAAAGTTCAAAACTTGACAAAGATATTTCAGAACTAATTTCATTAGTTGTGGATGAAGTCTACAAACTAAATGAAATTATTAGAAGTCTCAATACAAATACAGCCAATGCAATTGAATTGGCTCAAGAAACACAAACCATAGAAAGACAAATAGACATCAAATATAGAGAAGCAACAATAAAACTTCTAGATCAAGTAAAAGATCCTAAAGAATTGTTGTTAATTAAAGATGTCATAGAAGGTATTGAAGAAATGTCAGACAAATGTCAGAAAGTTTCAGATTCATTCATACTGCTAGCATTAAGCCTATAGAAAAAAATAATTTTAATTCTATTTTATTTTTAATATCCATAACCACGTATCCGCACTATAGAATTCATATACATATAATATTTTATTAAAATATGAAAAGTGAGTTAATAGAAAATAGAATAATAGTGTGGAGTATTGAGGACTCACGAAAACTTTTCAGTCAAGGGTATTACGGAAAACCAATTGGTATTCCAAAACCAAAAATTGAAGAAATAGATGCACCATTAGTTTTAGATCTAATTGAAGGATTATATCTTTTAAAAAATAAAAAAATTACAATTAATAAATTAAAAAAGAAAATAACAGTTGAAGAATTAATTGAAATAGGGAAAAATGCTTATTTTGATTTTGAAAATAAATATTTAGTTTACAAACATTTTCGGGACAAAGGATACATAATTAATCCAGGAATAAAATTCGGATGTGATTTTGCAGTTTATGAAAAAGGTCCAGGGATTGATCATTCACCGTATTTGGTACAAGTTTATGGTAGAAATGACACGATTCCAGCAACAGAAATTACAATTACAGGGAGGCTTGCATCATCAGTTAGAAAACAATTCATTTTTGCAATTCCTAAAGGAAAAGATAAAGTAGATTTTCTCGGATTAGATTGGTGGAAAGCTTAAACAGATTTTATGTGTCCAGCAATTCTATCATAAATTTCAAAAAGTTCCTTAGTGATACCAAATGAGATATGATTATCCCATTTACCCCTTATTCTAACAGCAGTATCAGTAGGTTCAACAAAAATGGTTGCACCCTTAACAGATTGTTTAGAAATCATATCATTTAGTTCATTATCAGCATTTAATTTCAAAGATAAACCACCATGCCCGTTCCATTCCACTTTGGTAACAACTTTTGAAGCAAAATGACCTTTTGTGTGAAGACGAGTTTTAGCAGTATAATTTACAGCAGATGCACCAACATTTTTTCGAACAATAAAATGTGCTTGAAATCTATCTTGTGCGCCCCATGGAAGTGGATTTGGATCTGGCATGATTATCCTTTTTGAATAATTTGTACGACGTCAATGTTAGAATTTTTAATATCAATACATCCTTTGTTAGTAACCATTCTTGCAGTTTGAGAAAAATATCCACTATAGTAATCATCAGTTTCAACAGCATCAGTTGCAATATCTTTAGACTCAGAATCTACCCCGATCTCTTTTAGCATGGCACTAAATTTTTCAGGCCATGTTTGACGGATAAATGTGTCAGATTCTGTATCATGCATAAAAAACATCACATCATACCCACAAATAAAGATATCAAGAAAAAAAGGAGATAAAGATCAATCCAAATAAATATCACAAAAGATGTGGCAAATTACTTATGTTAAAATTTCAAAATAAAACATCTTTAATCACAGGGAGTGGAACAGGAATAGGCCAAGCCATTGCCAAAAAATTTGTTGAAAATGGTGCAAGTGTCATCATACTAGGGAGACGAAGAGAGCCATTAGATGAAACATCTAAAATGTTAGAATCAATTATTGCAGAAAAACAGAGCGGTGCAAGTGTTAGAATTTTTTCAGGGGTAGATGTGAGTGATGAAAATGCAATGAATAAGATGTTTGAGGATTTAAAAAATGATAACGTAACAGTAGATAATATTGTCAATAATGCAGGTGTCTCAGGTCCAGTCACATGTTTTCCTAATGCATCATTAGATGAATTCAAAAGTACAATTGGAATTCACCTTACAGGTACATTCTGGGGTTCAGTTCAAGCACTCAAAGTTATGAAAGAAGGAGGGAAAATTATTACAATTTCAACATTTTTCACAGAAGAAAAGCCACTAGAACAAAGACCATATAGATTTAGAAGTCCATATACTGCAGCACAAGGTGCAAAGAATAGATTAGCAGAATTAATGTCATGGGAATTAACAGATAAAGGAATTATTTCAATTGCAACAAATCCAGGTCCAGTTCACTCAGATAGAATTTACAAAACAGTATATCCAAAAGCAGCAGCAGAATTTATGAGAGTTGGAGGATTTGAAGATCTTAATCCAACAGAAGTGGATGCAGCAAACAAAGAATTACTTTCACTGTTGGGAGAAGATGATTCAGTTATCAAAGAAGGAATTGCAAATGCAGCAACAAAATTAGCAAATGGTAAAGATATTGTGAAATTAACTGAGACATTAACTAACTTATTAAATAAAATACAAACAATTGCAGAAAAAGTTCAAAATAATACATCACATATGATTGCAAATAAAGAATTCTTAACTCAAGGACAAGTTGCAGAAACAGTTCTAAATTTGTGTGATGATGAAATTGCAAAAATTGTTAATGGAAAAGTAATTCCAGGAGATAGAGTATTTTATCCAGTTAAACCACATATTGGAACTACCGCACCAGGAGTTCATCAACCAAATTTTACGGGAAAAGCTGTTGTGTTTACAATTGATGCAACAGACAAAACAGATGCAGAACGTGTAGAATTTTTAGCACAACATGTTGAAAAGAATGGGGGAAAAGTTGCATGTTTCATATCACAAACAACACCAACTGATCTTCAAGAATATATCAGTAGTAAATTCCATTCACATATAGTAGATATTAAAAATCCTGAAGAAGTTCAAAGATGGTTAAACACAGCACGAACAAACATCGGAGAAATTTTAGGAGTCATACACATAACAGGAAAATTACCAGAAATTGAAAAATTAACTGAAGTAACTAGACCAGTATGGGAAGAATTAGTTGAGAAATTTATTTCAACACCTGCAACAGTTGCACAAAGAGCACTTGAACAATTTGTACCAGGCGGTAAAGAAGATCCACGTTTGTATAAAGATGCAAAAGGAGCAATCATGATTATCGGTCCAGATTTACCAATAGGAAGAAAAGTTACAGGAACACAAAGAGCCCAAGTGGAAGTTTTCAGAGGAGCATTAAGACCATTCACTACCACAGTTAATCAAGAACTAAGTGATGTGCTAAAATCAAAAATCAGAATGTTTACAATTTTCCCAGGTTCAGTCACAGGTTCAGAACCAAACAATCAAAGAATAGCAGATGCATTTAATTTTCTAGTTACAGAACATGCACTTTCGTCTGCAGAAGTAACATTCTGTGTTGACGAAACAAGATAAGATTGAAGAAATTTTCAGAATTCATAGTTGGAGAGTCATTTTATTCCACATGCAGTATTTCAAATAATGAATTAGAATCATATCTAAAATTTTCAAGAATTAGAAATATGTTTTTAGAAAATAAAAGAAAAGAAAAAC
>CAJQRN010000021.1 GCA_905612295.1 uncultured Candidatus Nitrosopumilus sp. | reverse complement strand
TTTGATGTTGTTTTGCTTACTATTGGATTTTCTGAATCTCATGACATTTTATTTTCTAAAGAAGTTAATGAATTTCTGAAATACCCCCATCATATTTTAGAAATTGATAGTGAAACATTTCCTACAATCACTTCTAATATTCGTAATGTGATTGATACTGATAATTTATCTTGGAATGAAAACTGTATTGCTTTTCATTATGTATCTAAACTTGCAAAAAGTTTGAATCTTGATACTGTAATTACTGGTAACGGTATTGATGAATTATTTTGTGGATATAATGTATATCGTGAAGCTTTTTCTGGAGGTGAAATTAGAATTAATGAGGTTATGGGATTGAAATTAGATAATGAATTAAAAATGATGAAGGCTGTAAATGTAGTTGCTTCAGAATTTAATGTGAAAATTCTACAACCTTTACTATCTGCATCGTTCATAGAGTATGCAAAAACTGTTCCTATTTCTGAAAAAATTCATAGTTCTGATGATCTATTTCGTAAACATATCATACGTAAATTAGCTAGTGATGTGGGTGTTCCAGAAATTTCTTGCACTAAAAGAAAAAAAGCATTACAATATGGTTCTAAAATTCATAAATCTTTAGTAAAAATTAGATAAATTTTTTTATTGTTTTTTGAACTGATTTTTCAACATTACTAATGATTTTAGGTGATGCCCCCAGATGTTTCTCTGGTGCAAAAATTGAATCTATTTCATTATTTGTTAATTTTGAAGAGAATGCTTTATCGTTTTTAATTGCATCTTTGTAGAACATTCCCTTGTCATTTGCTTCAAATGCAACTCTTTGTACATCCCTATAGGCTACAAATCTTGGAATGCCTTTTTTGATGAGTGCCTCTAAAACAAATTCTGCAAATATTTGTCCTTTTGTAATGTATAGATTATCTATTATTCTTTTTTCATTTACCATTAAATTTGATATAATTCTAGTCATTGTTTCTAACATTTCATCAACTAAAATTGAAACTGTTGGAATTACAAATCTTTCATTAGCTGAATTTGAAAGATCCCTTTCATGCCATAGTGGAATATTTTCAAATGCAACTGCAACTTGACTTCTTACTAATTTAGATAATGATGACACTCGTTCACTTTTTATTGGATTTCTTTTGACTGGAACTGCACTACTTCCCATTTGCCCTTTTTTAAATTGCTCTGCAACTTCTCCAATTTCAGTTCTTTGTAAATTTCTAATTTCTATTGCAATTTTTTCTAATGTTGTACCAATTAATGCTAATTCAAATACGTATTCAGCATATCTTTCTCTAGGAACAACTTGTGTTGTAACTTCTGCTGGAAATAATTTTAATCTCTTTGCAGCTCTTTTTTGTACTTCTAGTGCCTCTGCACCCATTAAAGAACCAGTTCCGACAACTCCTAATGTTTTACAAATCAAAATTCTTTTCTTTATTTCTTCAATTCGCTCTACATGTTTTGCCATTTCTGCAGCCCAGTTTGCAAATTTTAATCCAAATGAAATAATGCTGGCGTGTTGTCCATGTGTTCTACCTACTGCTGGTATTTTTGCATATTTTGTAGATTTTTTTGCAAGAATTGATGCCATTTTTGCAACTTTAGGTTCAATGATTTGCAATACATCTCTCATTTGCATTGAATTACTTGTATCCACTAAATCATTACTTGTAAGACCATAATGGATCCAAGGTCTTGCATTTTTAGAACATTTTTCACTAAGTGATTCTACTAATGCTGCTGTATCATGATCACTTTTTGCTTCTAATTGTTTGATTCTTTTTGCAGTGATTTTTCCTGACATTGCAGCTCTGTGAATTTCTTTACCTACACTTTTTGAAATAATTCCTATTTCACTTTGGGCGATAGCAGCAGCTCCTTCAATTTCTAACTGATAATCAATTTTCTTTTGTTCACTAAAAATTTCCATCATTTCTTTGGTACCATAACGACCATTATCAATAGGTAAAATTGCCAACATTTTGCTATCTGTATATTAGAAAATAAATCTACTTGTTTTTCTATCTATTTTTGCGATCATTATACGATTGATCTCTATTACTGAGTATTTTTTGATTGAAATTTTTAAATTATTTTTGTTTTATCCCTGTATCTGATAATACCCATTCTAGTGCTTTCAAATAACCTTATTTGAAATTTTTTTCATCAATTGCCCAATCTGGATTCCCTCTTAATTCTGCAAGCAATTGATTTACTTTTTTTGTAATTATTACTTTATCTAACATATTTTTAACTAAATTCTTCTTGATTTAAAATCATTCTTAGAATACTTATGATGATTTAAATTGGATTGAAAGAAAATTCTACCGATACTTATGTCATCAAGCATGCCAAAAAAAATTGGAGAAAATCAATACCAAATAGATGCTGATCCAAATTCTGGAATGAAAGTTCCTGTGAGAATTTATGCTGATGAACCATTATTACAAAAAATGCTATCTGATAGAACTATCATGCAGGCTCGAAATGTTGCTTCTATTCCTGGTATTGTTAGTCACAGTGTTGTTTTGCCTGATGGCCATGAGGGATATGGTTTTCCTGTAGGTGGTGTTGCAGCTATGGATGCTGAAGAAGGAATGATTAGTCCAGGTGGTGTTGGTTATGATATTAATTGTGGAGTAAGGTTACTTCGTTCAAATTTAACTGAACAAACCGTTCGTTCAAAATTAAAAGATTTAGTTAATGATTTGTTTAGTTCTATTCCTTCTGGAGTTGGTTCTAAAGGTGCAGTTCGACTTACTAATTCAGAACTTGATGAAGTTTTAGTAAATGGTGTTAATTGGGCAATTGATCATGGATATGGTTCATCAAATGATTCTGATGTTTGTGAAGAAAATGGTAAAATACCTGGTGCTGATCCAAACAAAGTTTCTGACAAAGCAAGAAAAAGGGGAGCACCTCAACTTGGAAGTCTTGGTTCTGGAAATCATTTTCTTGAAATTCAAAAAGTTGCAGAAATACATGATGAAGAAGCTGCAAATAGAATGGGAATTAAAGAAGGAACAATTACAGTTTTAATTCATTGTGGATCTAGGGGATTTGGCCATCAAGTTTGCAGTGATTATCTTCGAGTTGCAGAACAGGCCATGGAAAAATATAATATTCATTTACCTGATAGAGAACTTGCATGTGTTCCAAATAATTCTGAAGAGGGTGAATCTTATAGGAAAGCAATGTTTGCAGCACTAAATTATGCTTGGAGTAATAGACAAATGATTACTCATTGGACTCGAAAATCTTTTGAACGTGTATTTAATCAAACAGAGTCTGATCTTGATATGAAATTAGTTTATGATGTTGCACATAATATTGCAAAGGTGGAAAAACATAAGGTTGGTGGTGAAGAACGAAAATTAGTTGTTCATAGGAAAGGTGCAACTAGAGCATTTCCATCAAATCGCGATGAAATCCCATCTAAATACAGAGATTTAGGTCAACCTGTTTTAGTTCCTGGTTCTATGGGTACTTCAAGCTGGATTTTACTTGGAAAACCTAATTCTATGGATTTGAGTTTTGGTTCTACTGCTCATGGTGCTGGAAGAACTATGTCTAGATCAAAGGCTAGAAGAAATTATACTGAGGATTATGTAAAAAAATCTCTTAATGATAAAGGGATATTCATTAAAGCTTTAACTCGAGATGGTGTTGTAGAAGAGACACCTGAGGCTTACAAGGATGTTGACGCTGTAGTTAATGTTTCACATAATTTGGGAATTGCTAGCAAAGTTGCAAAATTAGTACCTATAGGAGTGATTAAAGGTTGAGTGAAGATGATTCTGAACTTCAAAGATTACAAGCTAAACGCTTAGCTGAAATGCAAAAAAATATTTCTTCACGAGAAATTGTTGAAGAAACTGTTGAAGATAATACTAAAACAACTAAAGAAAAAATTGTTAATCCTAGAGATGTATTGATTAAACAACTGGGGTTTAGGGGCTTGGAAGTTTTAACAAATGCTGAATCTCAATTCCCAAATGAAACTAAAACTGTAATTGATAAATTACATGAATTAATTACCACTGGTGAAATTACTGACATTCTTGATGGTGGTAAACTATTAGGATTATTTCGTTCAATTGGATTAAGTGTACGGATGGATACAAAAATTAACATTCAACAAGATGGAAAATTTGTATCTTTAACTGATAAGCTTAGTAATGCATCTAATGATGACGATGATGCATAATGAATATTACTTTAGAAATTGGAACTAAAAATTATCTTGATGATTTACTCTGCATAAAAAAACATCTTTCTCATATGGAGAGTCTTTTGAATTGTTATGCAAGTTATACTCTTAGTCAACCCTCTTCAAAATTTGGTTGGACTTTTTTTAAATTAGAATTTAAATCTAATTTTCAAATTAGTATTTCTGAAAAATTTTCTGATATTCTTGTAAAATATCAATTAGATGATGAAGCAGGAAAATTTACCAAATTTATGAGTGATTACTTTGTTGCACGAGGTTGTAATGTGAAGATAAATCCAGTTAACTAGACTCTTCTTCCTCGTTTTCCACCTTTCTTTCTAGTGGTGTCATGAGGGATAGGTGTTACATCATCAATTCTTCCAATTTTAAATCCGCCTCTTGCTAATGCTCTGATGGCTGCTTGTGCACCTGGGCCTGGAACTCTTGAACCAACTCCTCCAACTGCACGAACTCTAATATGAAATCCTGTGAATCCTTTTGTTCTTGTAGCTTCTACTACTGCATTTGCAGCTTTCATTGCAGCAAATGGTGATGATTCGTATCTATCTGCAGTAACATGAATTCCACCAGAACTGATGGAAACTGTTTCAGCACCTGTAAGATCTGTCATGTGAATAATTGTATTATTGAAAGTACTGAAAATATGTGCAATTCCCCATTTCTCTGGGCCTTCTTTTTTAGTTTCTGGTTGATTTTTTGTCTCTACTACTGCCTCAGTTTCTTGATCCTCTACTACTGCCTCAGTTTTCTCTACTGGTGCTTCTACTTGGGCTTCAATCTCTGACAATGCATACCAGATCTTAAAGGGCTTAAAAAACATTGATTTTTTAAAATTGTTTTAATTTGGTCACTTGGGTTAAAATTCTTCATTATTGATATACTTCAATTTGGTGAATAACTTTGATGGCTTCAATTATTTTGTTGGCAATTGTAGTTGCTGTTGCTGCTGCGTTGTTGGGTTCTATATTGTTTCAATCTTTAACTCCGATCAGTAATGTAATTTTATCTCCAGTAGAAAAAAAATGTCAAGAAATTGCTAATGAAGGGTACAAAATCCATACACTTTACCCTACTTCTAATCCTGATGAACTTCTTGAAAATGATATGAAAAGATTATTGTATATTGATGATTTGTGGATGAAAGAATGTGTGTCTATTTTACCTGCTGAATCTATTTTTAATATTATAAACAATGTTGAAAGAAATTTTTCTTACGGGGAATAATTATTTAAAATGTTTCCAACCTAAATCTTTTATAATGATATTTTTATTAACATTTTTTAAAAAAACTCCTTTACCTGATGTAACATAACCAATTTCTATAATTGGGGTTTTTGTTAATTTTGCATTTTTAATTATATTTTTTCTATATTTGATAGGTACTGTAAATACAAATTCATATTCTTCACCCCCGTTAAATATTATTGAATTTAGATTAAGATTTTTCTTCTTTACGTAATCTTCTAAATCTTTGTTTGAAGGCATGTTGTTAACAATAAATTTTTTTCCACTTTGTTTTGCCATTTCATTTAATGTAGTTGATAACCCATCGCTAGAATCCATTGATGATGAAAAATATTTTTTATTTTTTAACCCAAAACTTAGTTTTGGTTTTGGATTTATTACTGATTTGATAGATTTTTTAACAAAATTATTTTTTTCTTTTTTCTTATTCATCAATATGTTTAGTCCTATGGATGTATACCCAAATGGACCTGTCACAAATATCAAATCATCTTTGTTTGATCCTTTTCTAGTAACTATGCTGTTTGAATTTCCAAAAATGCATACATTAAAGACAATTTCTTTACCTGCATTTGTATCCCCTCCAATTATTGAAATTCCATATTCTTTACATGCTTTTTTAAACCCATTTACAATACTGTCAATTTTTACACGTGAAATTATTTTTGGTAAATTTATTGAAATAATTCCATATTCTGGTTTTACTCCTTTTGCAGCAAAATCACTCACACACGCAATTACACTTTTTCTTGCAGCATCTGATAATTTCATCTTTTTGGGAATGTCTGTACTTTCTACCATTGTATCTGTTTTTGCAATAACCTTAGTTTTTCCTAAGGTAAATGTCTCCACATCTTCTGAAACAAATTTTTTATTCCCTAATTTTGTTTGAAAAATTTTGATTATTTTATCTTCACTTAATTTTGTCATATCTTTCTTTTACCATTTCTTTTATACTATTAATTATAATTTTACATTTCTCTTCATTATTTGATTCTGCTGAAATTCTTATGATATCTTCTGTATTTGATTTTCTAATTAAAATCCATGTATTTTCATCTATGATTGCTTTAATTCCGTCTAGTGTAATTATTTTTGAATATTTTTTTGTTAAATTAATTTTTAGATGTTCAATTATTTTGTCGTGATGATTTGAATCCATTTCAATTTTCTCTCTAATTTGAAAATAATTTTTCATATAGTTTAAAATTTCTAGAAATATTTTATTTTCTAACATTGATGCAATTAAACCACTTGTGAGAATACCTTCTCTACAATAATTAAATTCTGGTAAAATAAATCCTCCACTACTACCTTCCCCGCCAGCTTCGGAATTATTTTTTAGCATTTCTTCTATGACGTTTGCTTCTCCTACTTTTGATCTTATACTGGTTCCACCTTTTTCTTTGATGAATTTTTCAATTGATACACTTGTATCCATACTTAGGACAAATTTTTTGTATCCTAATTCTAATGATTTTGCAATTCCTAAACCTAGTGTTGTATCTGGACTCAATTTTTTCCCTTTTCTTACAACTACTAAGCGATCTCCATCTAGATCAAATGCAAATCCAATTTCTTTGTTATTTGATGTGCTGATTAACTCTGTTAATTCATCTGATGTCGGATCTGGACCTCTTGAACAATCTAAAAGTTCTTGATTTATGACCTCTACATCACATCCAATATTTTTTAATAAATTTAATGCAAAATCTTTTGCAGCGCCACCCCCGTTATCTATTACAATTTTAGGAGTATTTTCTATATTGCCTATAATTTTTCTTGCATCTTCTATGTATGTTGATTTTATTTTTTTAATTTTACCTATTTTTGATTTCAAAATTTCTTGATGATTTATTATTTGAGGAAGTTCTTTTTCATTAATTCCCCTTCCATTCAAAATGAATTTCATTCCATTCCATTCTATTGGATTATGTGATGATGAAACTACAATTCCTGCACCGTATTTTCTTGCCTCTCTAAATATTACTGGGGTTGGTACCATCCCTAAATCAAAAACATCTATTCCATTTTTCATTAGGATTGCACTGATTGTTTCTTGTATCATTATTCCTGATGGTCTTGTATCTCTTCCAATCACACATTTTTTTGATTTAATTAATGATGAAAAATTGTTAGAAAATTCTATTACTTCTTTTAGATTAAGATCTTTTCCAAATACTCCTCTAATCCCTGATATTGTCTTTTTCAATTACACAAATTCTGTAAGGCTTTTTATTAACTCTGATGGATTTATTCAAACGTGCCTTGGTAGCTCAGCCCGGTAGAGCACCTGATTCGTAATCAGTAGGTCGCGGGTTCAGATCCCGTTCAAGGCTTTTATTTTATATTTTTAAAAGTATGTTAGAAATTTTTTGTAGTTTTATTCAACAAGGGTTTCAATATCTGTTTCTAATTCTTTACCTAAACCTATCCACCATTGTTTTGTTTGTTCTGCCATGATCCTTTTACTTTTTTATGGTCCTTAATAGATCTGTTGGTTAATCAATAATTTATCATTTCATAATTTTTTATTAAATTATTTTTATTCTAGTCCTGCTTGTTTTCTTTTTCTTTTTCTATACATAATTATAATTAAAGTTCCACCTGCACATCCCCAAAAAAGTGGAGTTAATCCGCTTTCTATACCGAATGTCTCTAATGCTCCAACAAACCCTAAAATCATAACTGACACAAGTACTAATCCTATTATTTCTAACATTTTTGCCATTGTTTTCTATTATCTTCTCTAGAATCAAAAAGATATATGGTTTTGTAAAATAGGTAATGTATGGACAAGTATCTTACAGTTCTCTTAATTTTTATGGTTGTAGGAATGCCTATTGCTTTTATTTCACCAACGACTGGAGAAATGCGTGAACCTCCTATCTATGTGTTATTTTATGGTTCTATAGGTGGCATAATTGTAATTATGTTCTATGGTGGTTACAAAGATAAAAAGGAAAGACAAAAAGTTAATGCAAAACGAAAAAGATCTAAAAAATAAAATCTAAAGTTCTAATCCAAATGATTCTGCAATACTTGAAAAATTAACGTATGAGTCTAAGTATTGTCTTCCTTTAGATGTAATGACAAAAGTATTTCTTCCGTCATATTCAATTTTATTTATTAGACCTGCCCCTGTTAAATTACTTAAAAATTTAGATAGTCTTGAATGTGATAAGTTTGCCTTTGTTAGAAGTGATGTAGTTTTGATACCTTCTTGACCTGATAATTGGGTAACTGTCAATAGATCTGCAACAATTTGCATACTTGTTCTATAGACTACCATGTGGTGTATAGTTTCAAACTCAGATATAAGGGTATTAGAATAAATCCAGATCAAATAAATAAGATTCAACTATATTTTGGTACAGTGTCTTCTCAATCTCCAATTCCGTGGTTTGATGACTTTGTAGGTGTTGCGTATAGATATTATGATCTTAGAATGAATGTTGTTCCGCTAATTGCTGATAGAAAACAATCTGCATCTCTTTGGCATGACACTATTCATTGGTGGTTGGACTCATCAATTAAAATTAGATTTGTAGAGATGGATGATGATTACTGGTTCATAATGGGTGCTGATTCCCAAAAACCTGATAGTAATTTAGCTTTTTTTAAAATATTACCAAAATCTGAACACTATGAGAGATTTAAAAAAGGTCATGGAGGCGAAGCATATCTTAGATTAGGTGTATATGCAAAAAAATCCCTTGATGATGTAAAAAAAGGTGCTTTGTGCACTTGCGGTCATGAGTCTCAGGATCATGATGAAGGTGATGGTGACGTTTGTTTATTCAATGATTGCAGCTGTAAAGAATTTTCCAGTTTTCAAGTGAATCTTTTAAAAAGAAAAAAAACAATTACAGACATTAAATTTTTAGAAGAAAAGAATGTAAAGGATGATGCTCTTGCATGGAATTGTTTTAATGTAAATAAATATTCAAAAGTAAAATAATTAATCTAAATCTAAATTTACTCTGACATGTTCACCTGGATAATGTGTGTGAGCCTTTTTTGAATAACATACTCCGCATAATGTTCCTTCAATATTCCATTCTTTCATTGGTTTGTAACGTAATTCGATTTTTCCGTTACAAATTGAACATTTTTCTTTTAGTCCCAAAGTATTTTTTCTATTTTTTATCAATATAAAAAACAATTGAATTAATAATAATTAAGAAAATTATGTTAAATAATACTTAATTATGATAAAATTAGGTAGATAGTTTAACCAATGTAAACCTCCTGCAAGATTTTTACTTGGTTAGACTACTGCCTTTTAAATTAAAATAAACTATTTGCTATCTTTTTTAATGACGTAATTTCATCCTCCTCCTGCCTAATTTTCTTATCTATTACTCGAAGCATTGAATCATTCCAAACATGTTGGGAGAAAAAATTGTGTTTTGTATTTGCTAATTCAATTTCATCATCAACTACAGTATCCTCTAAAAATTTAGTCACAATTACATCTGTAATTTTTAAAATCCTATTGTTAAGTTTAAAGCTATGAAAAATTGGCTCTAATTTTCTAATATCTAATTTAAAATCTCCTTTTGATTCTAAAATTTTCTTATGTAATATTCTGAAATAAACTGCTACAAAAAATAATGTTGCATATCTTTTTGTTTTATGCCCTCCTTGCTTTCCATACTTTAGTGATTTTTTTGCAAATTCTTTTACAAGATATGGGTATAGTATTATTCTGTAATCATCTTTAAGATTCTCATTAAAAATATGATCATATTTGCTACCTCTTGGAAGAAATTGTGATGGTGAACTATATGCTTCTGTTGGTCTTTGTTCAATTCCAGCTACTAGTGATTGGATTGCATCTTTAGCAACAATGACTTTTTTATGATTATCTGGAAGATAATTGTTATACGCTGTATCTCCATTGTATTCTGATTGTTTTGATTTTGATTTTGTATCAAATGAACCTGCTTGAATTTCATAAAAATACCCGCAGTTTTTTAATTGTGATTTAATTGACTTGTGAAAATCCATTAACGACACTAAATCTTTTCCTCTTACCGAATTTTGAGAATTTCTATATTTTGTAATATTATTTTGTTCTTGTTCGTCATCTGCTTTGATTATTGTAACTGTCATCGAACCCTCCATATTTTTTGTTCTTTTTGAATGATCTAAAATTGAGTTTGATGTTTGTGCACCATTTACAATTTGTGGTGCAAAAAGTTCAATCATGTTTTCTCCTAACTCTGTAAAATCACTAACTACTATTGTAATTCCGTTGTTATAAAAAAAGAATTTTCCTGGATTTGTTTGTAATGTTTCCCGTAATCCCTTATTCACTGTAGTTTTAAATTGCATCCATTGTCTGATGTTTGATTCAAAAACATACTCTTTGTTTTTACTTACAAAATCTGTTAATTCTCGTAGTTTTAAAATACCTAGTATGGTATTTTCATGTCTGAGCATTCTTTCTAATTTAATAGATGATTTTTTTCCTGCAGCTGGTTTTTTAATTCTATCCCACAAATTTTGAATTATCTTTTCTTCATCTATGATTTCTACTAATTCATCTTGATAGTCAACTTTTTGATCCGTAACATAACAGCATTTTATTTTTAGATTTTTTTCTTTAATTTTTGTAACTAGTTGAGCTAACTCTGGTCTCATTTTTGTTACATCTTTTGAAAGTAATCTTTTTGCATCTTCTTTGAATTTGGCAATTGCTTCTAGTGAATGTGATGTACCATATTTTGACTGAAATAACCTCACTGTATTATCTGAAAAATCCACTGGAAGGTATGCATCTATTCCTAGATCATTTGCTCCATCTACAATTGCATCTGCTGCATCGTCTTCTGTAGCCTCAAAAACTCTTGTTAAAACCCATTGAAGGAAATTTTTTCCTTTTTCAACCTCATTTTTTGAATCCTCTGCATATTCGTGAATATTGTCTCTGATATTTTCTGCAAATCCTTCTAGTGGTGCACTAGAATTTTTTTGTACTAGTAATTTTTGTGAACCTGGTATGTATTCTAATAGACCACTTGAATTTTGTGACATTAATTTTTGTAATGCATTATATATTTAGAAGATTAGGTAATTGTGTAATACCTTCTGATGACTGTGAAATAAATTGATAAAAAAAATAATTACTCTAACAATAATTTTGGGAATATCTATTTCAGTAATTGGTTTATTTTTATTTGATTATGATTCTGAAGAAATTAATTCTGAAGAAACTAAGACTACAGTTAAAGAAATTATCAAGGCTGATGTGATAATACCAATCAAAGTATCCCGTCCAGGCTGTGATATTGAGGATATTTGTTACATCCCACCAAACATTGTTGTTGAAAAAGGAAAATCTGTTACATGGTTGAATGAAGATTCTTCTTTTCACAGTGTTACTTCTGGATTTTATCCTGAACCTAGTGGACTTTTTGATAGTGGTCATTTAGATCCATACCAATCCTACACCCTACCTTTTGATGAATATGGTGTTTATGATTATTTTTGTACACTTCATCCATGGATGAAAGCTCAAGTCATTGTTGAGTAAAGGTACCCGAGGGAGTCGAACCCCCTTGTATAAGCTTTGCAGGCTCACGCATAACCGTTCTGCCAGAGTACCATTTTCAAAAACATGAAATGAACAATTAAACTCTTTAGATTGAAATTTCTTAAATTACTTTAAAACGATCCATGTTGGATTCTTTTTCTTTTTGTAACCATGAATTTCTTATATCTTCACCCATTATGGTTACTCGTTTTGGCTTTGTTTGAGAAACTAAGTCTACTGCACTTTTTGCAATTTCTTCTGCAATTTCTTCTATTGTTCTTCTTAATTCGTCAGCTGATTCATCACTAACTCTATTTGCTCCTGCTTTTTTCAAAATTCTATACATTGCAGATAATCCTAATTCTGATGATTTCATAATTTTTAATTTATTTTTTTGTGAAAAAACTTAATGAGTGAAAAAATGTCACTAAGGAATCGATTTATACAGACTATATTCAGAATTAATTAGAAAATGACTTGGTATTTTGATTCTCATATTCATCTCTCTGATTCTGCATATCTTCCTGAAATTAATTTAATTTTAAAACAAATGGAATTTCTCAAAATTAAAGCATGTTGTGTTTCAACTGATGTCAAAAATTCTTTAGAAACTCTATCTCTATCAAAACAAAGTGATCTTGTTTTACCTTTCATTGGAATTCATCCTGAATTTGCAAATGATGATCTTCAAAAAATTATTGATTTAATAGAATTAAACCAAAATAATATTTCTGGAATTGGTGAAATTGGATTAGATCCTACATATGTAAAAAATAAAGATGATACTAAAAGACAAGTCCAAGTTTTTGAATCATTACTTTCATCTGCAGAAAAATTACATAAGCCTGTATCTATTCATTCACGAAAAAGTCTAGATGATGTTTTTGAAATTATGACTTCCTATAATACTAAAAATGCTTTATTACACTGGTTTGATGGCAGTAAAAAACAACTTCAAAAAGCTATGGATATGGATTTTTTTGTATCTTTTGGACCTGTAATGATTTATGCTAATGATAAACAAACTTTGTTATCTAAATCTAATCCTTCAAAAATTCTTGTTGAAACTGATGGACCTGTTAGATTTTCTAGATGTTTTGAAATGAAATCTGGACAGATTAGTTTCATCCCTAGTGTTATATTTTGTGCCTCAAAAATTCTTGAAAAAACATTTGATGAAATGGCATTTTTGCTAGAATCAAACACGAAACGTTTTCTTGGAATATAAGTATAAAATACCCCCCTCGTTAATTCATGCGTGGATAGAATAAAACGTATTTCTTTTGAAGTATTAGATGCACATAAATCTAAATTTGGTGAAGATTTCGTTGAAAATAAAAAAGCATTAAATGAAATTGCTATTGTCCGCTCTAAAGGTCTAAAAAATAAGGTTGCTGGTTATATTACAAGATTTATTAAAAAAGAAATTCGTGAAGATAAAATTAAACATGAT
>CAJQRN010000020.1 GCA_905612295.1 uncultured Candidatus Nitrosopumilus sp. | reverse complement strand
AGTTTTCTTAAATGGGAAATGGATTGTTGTTGGAAATATGATGATGGACAAATGTATCGTTGTAAAAGGAAACAAAGCGTTTTGTGTTCCAGTTAGAGATGTACAAAAAGATGATCAAATTATTGTGGGAGAAGATGGAGTCAAAATTACTCCTCCAGAACGTCCACGTGAAGGCATTAATGTTTTTGAATTTATGGGCAGTTCAAGCTCTAGTGAAAGACCAACTCAACATATTGCAAAACAAGTAGCTGATGATATATTTAACACCAAAAAGAAGGGTGGAAAAATTATCATTGTTGGAGGTCCAGCAATTGTGCATACTGGTGCTGATGATTCAATATCTGAATTAATTAGATCAGGGTATGTTGACGGATTATTAGCTGGAAATGCATTGGCTGTACATGATATAGAATATGCAACACTTGGAACATCTCTTGGTATGAATGTTAGAGATGGAACTTTAGCTTATCACGGGCACAGAAATCATATGGATACCATTAATGCTGTATTCAAAGCAGGATCCATCGCCAATATGGTTAAAAATAAAAAATTAACAAAAGGCATAATGTATGAATGCGTAAAAAATAAAATCCCATTTGTATTGGCAGGCTCCATTAGAGATGATGGTCCATTACCTGATGTAATTACTGATGTCGCAGAAGCTCAAAGAGAGTACAAAAAAGTTCTCAAAGGTGTAGATATGGTAATAATGATTTCAACCATGCTTCATTCTATTGCAACTGGAAATATGCTACCAGCTGCAGTTAAGGTAATTGTTGTAGATATCAGTCAGCCAACAGTTACTAAATTGATGGATAGAGGTACATGGCAAGCACTAGGAATTGTTTCTGATGTGGGGGCCTTTTTACCAATGGTGGTTCAGCAAATTAGAAAAAGATCAAAATAGTTTTAATTATTACTAATTCTTATTTTAATACAATTTAGAATTTTTCCATTAAACTTAAGTTCATAATTCTTGCAGAAAATTCATGGCAGACAAGAAAACTATGAACATTATGTGTAAGTGGTGTAATGTTTCTAAAACATGTCATATTGTTAGTCAAGAAGTTACAGATCATCATGGAAGTTATGGGATAGATAGTATCATGATGGCTAAAATTAAAATCCACAAGCATTACAAAGGAAAAAATCAGTGCAAAGGATCAGATAGGATAATTACTGCACCTCTGGACAAGACACTAAAAGATGATAAAATACACTACCACTAGAATTCTTAATTTTTGTCTTTCAAAGAAATACAATCTAAATTTAAAAAATCACCTTAGATCAAATAACACAATTCAGATAAAAGTTTGCAAGAATTATATTTTTAATTGTAAGAATTTTATCTTTACTTGTAATTATTACATAAAAAAAATTATACTTAATTACCATAATCTCCTAGTGTAATCATTAGGAACAAGTCCACCATTACCCCCTGAGTTTTATCACTCTAAAGGAAACCAAACGGGATTCTGCCCTGGGCTTGTTCACTCTTTTAATTTATGAAATATCTATTCCAAGACGCCTTGCACATGCAATGGCTGCTTTACCATCATCTTCAGTAATTCCAAATTTCATTAATTGTTCAGTCCACTGGGTGCCTGTATTTCGAGTATTTTCTTTATAATATTCCCGTAAAATTGTGCCTACACGGTCATCTAATCGCTGTTTTGTTGCATCATTCATGCCGGCTTGCAAAATAGTAGAATCTGACGTGGCAAGAATTTTGATGAATTCAACATCTTCTAAGGATAAATCAAACATCATATGCCTATCTGTTTTTTCAACAAATTCAATGTTAATGTTGGATCTGCCTTTCCTTTAGTTGCTTGCATTACTTTTCCTACCAAAAAGTTAATTGTTTGAATGTTTGATTTTGCTTGTTCAACTGCTTGCGGTTCATCAGTAATTATTTTTTCAACAATTTTTAATAATTCAGATTCATCAGAAACATTTCCTAAATCTAATTCCAAAATTACTGCAGATACTGTTTTACCTGTTTTTAAAATTTCATGCAATGCATTTTTAGAAGAATTTCTAGATACAATACCTGTTTGAATTGCATCTGCTAATTCTTTTAAATGAATTGCGGTAAGTTTTGATATTTCACGTTTTTCTCTAGTGTCTTCTAAACCCATTAATTCCGTAGTGATAATATTGGCAACTTCTTTTGCATTTGATTCTGTATGTGCTTTTTCAAATAAATCTGAATAGAATTTGTCTGATGATAAAACATCTGCAACCTGTGCCGATATTTTATATTTTGATATGTATCGTTCTTTTTTAGAACTTATACTTTCAGGCATTTTTAATTTTAATTCATCTCGAATTTCAGGATTAATTTTTACCCACGGTATATCAGCTTCTAGAAAATAACGATAATCCAAATCTTCTTCTTTTGAACGTGAAGATACAGTAATCTTTCTCTTATCATCCCAATGACGTGTCTCTTGTGCTATGGGGATGTCTCTATCATGTAGACTCTCCTGTCTTGTTATTTCAAAGTGGGATGCTTTTTCTAAATCATGAAATGAACCAATGTTTTTAATTTCAACTTTATTCCCTCCATGTACAGATACATTTGCATCTGCCCTCATTGCACCATCTAAACTAGGGTCTGCCACGCCCAAATTTTTGAGTAAATCCGATAAAATATTGAGAAAATCACGAACTTCTCTAGGTGTTTCAAAATCAGGCTCAGTTACAATTTCCACTAAAGGTGTACCTGCGCGATTATAGTCCACTAGTGTGATTTGATTTTTAGAAGAACTGCCCTCGTAAATTATTCTGCCCGGATCTTCTTCCAATTGTATTCTGGTAATTCTAATTTTTTTATCCCCTATGGATATTGTACCTGTTCCACCTACACTGGTGTCGCCATAGATATTCAATTGAGTAATTTGGAAATTTTTAGGTAAATCAGGATAAAAATAATTTTTTCTAAAAAATGCAATTTTTTCTGGAGTTGAGCAGTTTAGTGCCATTGCAATCATTGTTGCCTTTTTTACAGCTTCTTGGTTTAATCTAGGTAGACTGCCAGGTATTCCAGCACAAACAGGACAGATGTTTTCATTTGGTGCAAATTCCCTATAGTTTGCCTTACATGAACAAAATAATTTACTTTGTAAATTTGTTAATTGACAGTGAATTTCTAACCCAATTTTTGTCATATTGGAACCTCTGGAAGTGTAACTGTTTTCTCTAATGCATATGCTGCTTGCAATAGTAATTTATCATTCATGGAATTTGCCAATAGTTGAATTCCAATTGGCAGACCATTTACAATTTTAAATGGAATTGAAATTGCAGGTTTTCCAGTAAGATTGGCAGTAACTGTATTGATATCAATTAGAAATAGAGCAACAGGATCATCTATTTTTTCTCCAATTTTGAAGGGTAATACCGGTACAGTTGGTGCAATTAAAAGATCAAATTTCTTAAATGCCTCGTTGATTTCTTTAGTTAATTTGCTTTTCACTTTCATAGCTTTAAGAAAATATTTTCCAGCATGACCTGCTGATGGTACAAATCCTCCAATGATCATTCTTCTTGTCACCTCAGGACCAAAATTTCTCCGTGCCTTTGAAATGTATGAATTAAACTCATACCCCTCAACTGGAAAATCATAGCCATATCTTAAATTATCATACCTTGCAAGATTACTTCCAGCTTCAGTAGCTGTAATTGTATAGTATGCTGCAACAGAATATTTTACCATTTCTAGTGATATCTCCTCACAAATGGCCCCTAGCCCTTCAAGTTTTGAAATAGCCTCTTTTGTGGCAGTTAGTACCTCTGGATCAATTCCATCCCCCATCATATCTGTAATTATACCAATTCTTTTACCTTCAATTCCTGCATCAATATTTTCCAAATAATCCTCATTGTTGTTATTTACTGTGGTATTATCATTAGGATCAATACCTGCGATTAGATTTAACATGAATGCTGTATCCTTTACAGTTCTAGTTAGTGGACCTACCTGTTCAATACTATTTGCATATGAAATTATCCCATATCTGCTGATTAAACCATACGTTGGTTTGTACCCTACAGTGGAACAAAAACTTGCAGGGTTTCTGACAGACCCTCCCGTATCAGATCCTAATGATGCAACGCATTCATAGGAACTAACGGACACTGCACTTCCACCTGATGATCCGCCTGGAACATATTCTGTATTCCAAGGATTCTTGCTTGGACCATATGCACT
>CAJQRN010000019.1 GCA_905612295.1 uncultured Candidatus Nitrosopumilus sp. | reverse complement strand
CATTTAGTCCATTAACATTAATAATTCCAGGTGTCACATTAGTTTCAGCAGGACCTCTTGCGTACTTTTTACTTTCAATTCCAATTGTACTTGTAATGCATGAAGGAGGACATGGAATTGTTGCTGCACTTGAAAAAATTAAAATTAAAACAGGAGGATTTGCAATTTTTATCGCAATGTTTGCAGGATTTGTAGAACCAGATGAGGAAGAGTTTGAAAAAGCGAAAAAGATTTCTAAATTAAGAGTTATTGGAGCAGGTGCAACTTCAAATGTATTGTTTGCAATTGTTTTAGGTTTTATACTATTATCAAATCCAGTTTTTGCAATGATGTTAGAAGGTATTCCATTATTTGGTGAACCAGTCATAAACATATTTTATGAATCATCACAAGGGGTTACAGTACTTTCAATTATAGAAAATTCAGGAGCTGAGCAAGCAGGATTACTTGCAAATGATATTATTACTTCAGTTAATGGTATACCGATTGATAATTCAGGAGTTTTTCCTAGTTTAACTCCAGGTGATACAGCTACTGTATCTGTACTTAGAGATGGTCAATCATTAGACTTTGAATTAGAAGCAATGCCAGCACCAGATGATCCTGAAAGAGGATTAGTTGGAATTATGAGAGATACTTCAGTTGGATACGAACCTATAATGAATTTCATTGACTGGTCAAATGTAGATCACAACATCACCATGTTCTTAGTATGGTTATGGATGATTTCATTTTTCATAGGTATAATCAACATGCTTCCATTACCAATATTGGATGGTGGAAAATTTATTCACATCATTATTGATAAAAGATTTTCAGAAAAAGCAGTTAAAAATACAATGTTGGTAATTTATGCAATCACATTTGTCATATTTGGTCTCAATATTGCTCTAACATACATCCAAAATGGTTGGTTTACAATCTAAAACTAACTAAAGAATAATTAATGAAAAATAATTATTAAAATTATGACCTGCGATAGATGTGAAAATCAAGCAGCATATACACGAAAATATTCAGGTGAAAAATTATGTTCTCAATGTTTTTCAAAATCTATCGTACATAAAACTACTAAAACAATCTCAAAATATAATATGATTAAGTATAATGACGTGGTGGCAGTTGCAGTATCAGGTGGAAAGGATTCACTAGCATTACTAAAAATTATGCATGAAATGTCATTGACTCATAGTTTTAAAATTAAAGTAATAACAATTGATGAAGGAATTCCAGGATATAGAAACGAAGCATTAGAGATTGTTGAAAAAGTTTGTAGTGAATTAAATCTCGATCATAAAGTGTATTCTTACAAGGATCTTTTTGAATTAACACTTGATGAAGCATTAGACTTGAGAGAAAATGAAAAAACGTCATCATGTTCAATGTGTGGAACATTTAGAAGACGTGCAATGGATTATGCAGCAAAAGATGTTGGAGCAGATGTAATCGCTACAGGTCATAATTTAGATGATACATTACAAACATTTGTCATAAATATGATTTCAGGCGATACAACTAAGGTAGGATGGATGGATCCAGATACATCTACAAACGCTATTAGAAAAATAAAACCGCTTTGTGAAATATATGAATCTGAAATTGTATTCTATGCATTTACAAATGATATGCCATTTCAATCAGAACCATGTCCTCACATGAATGAAGGAATAAGAACAGATATTCGTGAATTTTTAAATTCATTAGAAAATCAACGCAGTGGAATTAAAAATAATTTGTACCAATCAATTATCAAAGTTTCTAAAGTAATGAAAAAATCCAATATGAATAATAAAGAAAGAAAAAATTGTGAAAAATGTGGTAGTGAATGTACAGGTGATATGTGCGCAGTTTGTACCATGGTTTTAAAACTAAAAGCAAATCAAACCTAATGCAAATATAACATACAATCTTAGAAAAAATGGTAGTAGGTAGGATTGGGGCGCTAGCCGTGCCCTATTCTGAAACCGGCTATATGCAGAGATCAGCAACTGCTGGGTAAATCTCTAGATGGGTAATTCCCGCTTGGTGTGCGGAAATGAAATCACGCCGAGGCGGGTGGTTGCAGGGCTAGAAATATTCGAAGGAATAACTTCTAAGACCGAACTATCGAAAGGGATGAGGTCCGGGAGGGAGCAATCCTAAGGTAGGACATCCACGCTTCCTCGTCTACGTGGCGGATCTTGTACGCCTTGAAATGGGGCTATTTGTCTAGACTGGAACCAGCGGATCTACTACCTTTATAATTAAAATTAAAATTACATCCGTATGGAAGGAATAATTTCATTTGGAAATAAAAGAAATTACGAAGATTTTAAAAAACAAATTCCAGTAACTGTGCTACCTCTTTTTGATTCAATTAGAGAATTTTGCTTCACATTAGGAGAAAACGTATTAGAAGATATTAGAATGCACAGAGTAGTTTTTTGTAAATCAATGACATTTAGATGGTTTATTGATGTGGAGCCAGAACGAGACGGAGTTATTATTAAAATTCAAAAAAGTCGAAAAGATCCAATACAAACTATTCAAATTAAAAAAGAACAACCAATTTCAGAATTTACTGAATTATTCAAAACAGCATATGAAAATATCCATTAATACAAAACATCAAATTTTGTAAATTCATTATCAAATTTTTCATCATGAATTTCAACATTTTCAACTATTGAATTAGCAGGACCACTATGAGCCCATTTTACAAGTACAGAAATATTTTCTTCAGTACCCTCCAAAATACATTCAACACGACCATCTTCAAGATTCCTTACCCATCCAAAAATATTATTTTGTATAGATTTAGCTTTTAAACTCTGACGAAAAAAAACGCCTTGTACTCTACCAGTTACAAAAAGTCTTACACGTTGATTAGACATTGATAGAAAATTTAAGAAACTTGTTAATCAATTTTATCTTTAAAGAAAAACTACTTTCTTTCTTTAATTCTTGCTCTACCAGTTTTTCTAGCAGCAATGCTTCCAACTTTTGCTCCAGGAGGTGCATCTCTAGATACAGTAGAACTTTGTCCAACGTGTTGATGTCTACCACCACCGTGTGGGTGAACATATGATGCTTGTGCAACACCTCTAACAATTGGATATTTCTTTCCTTTAGCTTTAAAACTACGCCATTTGTTTCCAGCACTCATAAAGTGACGTTCAGTTGCTCCACCACCTGAAAGAGTACCTATCATTGCTCTATTTTTTGGGTTAAGAGTTGCAAATTTACCAGAAGGAAGTTTAATTGTAACACCATCATCACCGTGTGAGAAAATAGTTGCATCAGTTCCTGCAGATTTTACTATAGCACCACCGTCTCCAAAATGTCTTTCAATATTACAAACAATAGTACCATCAGGGATATTTTGAACACTAATTACATTTCCTTTTTCAATTTTTGATTTTAAGCCAAATTCTAATGATTCACCTACTTTAGTTCCAAGAACTGCCGGAATAAAGGAAACAGTACCATCTTCAAATCTAACTTTAGATAGCGGTGCTTCTCTTCCCCGCTCATGAATTAAATCTATAATTTCACCAGTATGATTTTCTGCTAGTGGAAAACGTGGATAAGTAGCAGTTTTTCCGACTTTACCAGTAGCAGTTGATCTAAACTGATGACCTCCACGGCCTCGTCTACGTACTAATGGTCTTTTACCCAAGTTGATCGTTTCCACGAGAAAAGAGGATTTTAAGCTTTGTATAGTTAGAACAGGGAGGAGTTATCACAAAGGTATAAAAAATAGATTAAGGATTCTTAATTTATGAGTCAAAATGCACTTTCTCTCAAAGTTCTTGAAGCATATACAAGAGATGTTGGAAGAGGAGTAGCAAGAATTGATTATGATTCAATGGATACACTAAACGCCTCAACAGGTGATGTTATTGAAATTAAAGGTAAAAGAAGAACAGTAGCAAAATGTCTTCCATTATATCCATCTGATGAAGGTAAAGGGATAATCAGAATTGATGGACTTGGTAGAAATAATTCAGGTATAGCAATTGGGGATACTATTTCAGTTAGAAAAATTAAAGCAGTTGCCGCTGAAAAAGTAGTAGTTGCACCATTAGAAGCAATACCTCCAATAGATGAAAGATATCTTGCTGATGCTTTAGAAAGTGTTCCATTAATCAAAGGAGACAATGTAATGGTCCCATACTTTGGTGGACGATTAACATTTCAAGTAATTGGCGTAACACCAGCAGCTGATGCAGTTTTGATTACACAAAAAACAGTTTTCCATATTGCAGAGAAAGGAGAAACATTACGTGGAGTTCCACAAGTTACCTATGAAGACATTGGTGGCATAACAAATGAAATTAAAAAAGTTAGAGAAATGATTGAGCTTCCATTAAGACATCCAGAAATTTTTGAAAAATTAGGTATTGAAGCACCAAAAGGTGTTTTACTATACGGTCCTCCAGGTACAGGAAAAACTTTACTTGCAAAAGCAGTTGCAAATGAAAGTCAAGCTCATTTCATCAGTATTTCAGGTCCAGAAATAATGAGTAAATTTTATGGAGAGAGTGAAGCCAGATTAAGAGAAATTTTCAAAGAAGCAAGAGAAAAAGCTCCATCAATTATCTTTGTAGATGAAATTGATTCAATTGCACCAAAAAGAGAAGAAGTTACCGGAGAAGTAGAACGTAGAGTAGTATCACAAATGTTAT
>CAJQRN010000018.1 GCA_905612295.1 uncultured Candidatus Nitrosopumilus sp. | reverse complement strand
TGGATTTTTTATTTCATAATTATAATCTGATATGCTGATGAATCTTAATTCTTCTAACTCGATTGTGGTTTGATAATCTTTAAGATCATATGGTGGCAAGTCGCTAAAACTTGAAAATTTAGGATCATTCAAATGAATTTCTCTTAGTTTAGTTAGATCTTTTGTAATTCCAGATTCAAACAATGTTTCAATTACTTTAATAATTTCTTCATTGTCCATCAAAATGATAACATCAAATCTAAAAATTATCTGTTTAAGTCTTCGGTATTGAAAGGAAACATAAGTATTCTGATGAAATTGGATTAGATTAGAAAAATGACATCTGAAGAACAAATTAAAGATATTAGAGATAGAATTGACCGTCAACATCGGGAATTGTACAAGGCAATTAAAATTCTGACTAGGGATATGATGGACTTGAATTACTCAAAAGAAGATTTGGAAGAGATTAGAGCGGACATACATCAACGAATAGACAGATACATGAATGCTGAACTTGATGATAAAGAACTGTTATTCCCTGTTGATAAAGAATACAATCAACATCATGATGATTAATGATTAGTATCAAAATAATTTTCCCTTTACTTATTTGAATTAAATTAAGATTGCTTTACTATTTCTTTATCTAATTTTGATACATTTACCATTTTTTCTAGTCACGTCATATTGTAGTCAAGAATTACGAGGTTAAGCAGTCAAAATTGACACGTTAATACATTTTAAATTATGGTGAAAAATTAAATTAATAATATGGAAACTATGACAGGTGCAAAAGCCTTGATGACAGCTATGGAAAAAGAAGGCGTTAAACAAGTATTTGGTTTACCTGGTGGTGCAAATCTTCCAATGTATGATGAATTTGCAAGATGTGATATTAGACATATTTTGGTAAGACATGAACAATCTGCAGCACATATGGCTGATGGATTTGGTCGTGTTAGTAGAAAACCTGGAGTTTGTTTTGCAACTTCTGGTCCTGGTGCTACCAATATTTTAACTGGACTTGCAACTGCACAAGCTGATTCAGCTCCTATGATTGCTGTAACTGGTCAAGTACCTGTTGCAATGATTGGAAAAGATGCATTCCAAGAAAGTGATATTATTGGTATGGCAAATCCTGTTGTTAAATATTCATTTCAACCGCGATTACCTGGAGAAGTTCCTGAAGCTGTAAGAAAAGGATTTTACATTGCAGAAACTGGACGTCCTGGACCTGTACTTCTTGATATTCCAAAAGATGTTCAACAAAATGAAGCACCTATGGATTTTCCTGATGAATTTACAATACAAGGTTATCATCCTTGGAATGATCCTGATGTTGCTTCTGTTCAAAGAGCAGTTGACATGCTTGTTAATTCTGAGAGACCAATTATTTTAGCTGGTGGTGGAACTATCATTTCTTCTGCATTTGCTGAATTACAATCTGTTGCTGAAACTTTAATGCTTCCTGTAGTTACAACCTTCAAAGGAAAAGGCGCATTTCCAGAAAATCATCCTTTATCTTTGGGTCCGATTGGAATGCATGGTCATGCTGAAGCAAATAAAATGATGGCAGAAGCTGATTGTGTTTTAGCTATTGGAACTAGATTTTCTGATAGATCTGTTGGAACTTTTGAGGCATTTGAAAAACGATTAAAAATTATTCACATGGATGTTGATCCTGCTGAAATTGGTAAAAATCAAACTACCAATATAGCTGTGGTTGGAGATGTTCGTGCATCACTTAGAATTATGGTGAAATTACTTTTACAAAAATCACTTAAAAAATCTGAAGACTCTGTTTGGATTAAACACGTTAGAGAGACTAAAGAATATTGGAAAGAGAATTTGAAAATACATCCTGGTGAAATGGGAGCTGCAAAAATCTTACGAAAACTTAGAGAATTATTACCAAAGGAATCTGTTGTTACTACTGAAGTAGGTCAACATCAAATGTGGGCTTCATTATTTTATGATGTTATACAACCTGGTACTTTTTTTAGTTCAACTGGTCTTGGTACTATGGGTTGGGGATTTCCTGCATCTATTGGTGCAAAAGTTGCAAGACCTGATGTACCTGTTGTTGATATAGCTGGAGATGGAAGTTTTAGTATGACTGAGAACTCTCTTGCAACTGCTGTATTGGAAGACATACCTGTAATCGTATTTGTTTTAAATAATTCTACATTGGGAATGGTTGCTCAGTGGCAAAGAACATTTTATGATCGAAGGATGATTGGAGTCGATCAAGGTGGATGTCCTGATTATGTTAAATTAGCTGAATCTTATGGAGCTCAAGGAATTAGAGCACAATCTATGGATGAACTTGACAAGGCAATAAAATCTGCATTAAGTAGTGATGTTGCAACTGTTATTGATATTCCAATTGATCCTGAAGAAGATGTATTGCCATTTGTAGCACCTGGAACTTCCCTTTCGGATATGATTTTACCTTCTTAGTGATTAATGATGTGGGCAATTCTTTCTATTTTAGTTGAAAATAAACCAGGAATTTTGTTTAAAGTGACTCATCTTTTTAGATCCAGAAATTTCAATATAGATAGCATTTCTGTTGGAGTTACTGATGATGAAAATTATTCCAGAATGACCATTACCACGTATGGTGATGATAAACAAATTATACAAATTGTAAAACAACTTGATAAAATGATAGATACTGTTGAGGTTAAGCAATTAGATGAACATAAAACACTATTTCGTGAACTCTGTATTTTTAACATAAAACTAAGTAGTGCTAGTGATAGTATGGAAGTTAATAAATTGGTTAATGCATATGGTGGAAAAGTACATGATGTGAAAAAGGACTCACTCATGGTTGAATTAACTGCAACTCCTGCTCAAATCAAGGCATTTGAAGAATTAGTAAAACCCTTTGGAATTATCGATGTCGCAAGAACTGGTGTTGCTGCTTTACAAAGGAGTGGAGCTTGAAAGTTAGAATATTTGATACGACATTAAGAGACGGCGAACAAACTATTGGTGTGTCTTTATCACCGGATCAAAAATTATCTATTGCTAAAAAACTTGATGAACTTGGAGTGGATGCTATAGAAGCTGGTTTTCCAGTAATTTCTGATGGTGAAGCAAAAGCAGTTAAGATGATTGCTAGTGAGGGATTGTCATGTGAGATTGTAGGATTAACTAGAACTATCCAAGGTGATATTGATGCTGCAGTTGATGCTGGATTAAATTCTATTCATACATTCATTGCAACTTCTGATATTCACTTACAGTATAAACTTCAAATGACTAGAGATCAAGCACTTGAAAAAGCAATTGAGGCAGTTGAATATGGAAAATCTCGTGGATTGCAAGTTGAATTCTCAGCTGAAGATGCTACTAGAACTGATAGGGAATTTTTGAAAAAAGTATTTGGTGAAGTTGCAAAAGCTGGAGCTGATAGAGTAGATATTCCTGACACTGTTGGATATTCTACCCCTGAATATATTGCGGAAATTACTAGGGATACAATTATTGCGACAAAACTTCCTGTGAGTGTTCATTGTCATAATGATTTTGGATTGGCTGTTGCAAATGCATTATCTGGAATTCATGTTGGTGCAGCATGTGCACATGTTACGATTAATGGTATAGGTGAACGTGCTGGAAATGCTTCGTTGGAAGAACTTTCTATGGCGTTACAATGTTTGCCTCAGGATCAAACATATGAAACTAATATTAAATCTGAATTAATTTATGACACTTCAAGATATATTTCAAAAATCGTAGGAATTAAAGTTCAACCAAACAAGGCTATTGTTGGTGATAATGCATTTGGACATGAATCTGGAATTCATACTCATGGAGTTTTAAACAATCCTCTTACTTACGAACCTATTAGTCCTGAATTAGTTGGTAGAAAAAGACAACTTCGCATTGGAAAACATGCTGGAATTCATGGAATGAATGCAATGCTTGAGGAATTTGGAGTTAAAACTAATGAGAATCAATCAAAACAAATTCTTGAAAAAATTAAAGTTTTAGGTGATCAAGGAAAACAAATCACCGATGTTGAATTACTTTCTATTGCAAGTGATGTGATGGGTGAAGAAGGAATTAAAAAAATTGTTCAGTTATCTGGATTTTCAGTATCCACTGGAATTGGAATAATGCCTTATGCATTTGTAAAATTAAATATTGATGGTGAAGACTTTATTGGAACTGATTATGGTGTGGGTCCTGTGGATGCGGCATTAAATGCAATTCAAAAAATCACCGGTAAGGTTTCAGAATTAAAAATAACTGATTATGGATTAGCATCTATTTCTGGTGGCGCTAATGCCTTGTGTGAAGTTACAATTACTGTTGAAGACACTCATGGAAATAGTGTTTCTGCAAAATCTATAGGTGAAGATATTGTCACTACTAGCGTACAATCTGTTATTGATGGTATCAATAGAATTATGCTTAAACAAATGCTTAAAGAAAAACAAATAAACTAAATTTCGTTGTTGATATGATATGACGTATAAAATCTCATTAATTACCGGCGATGGAATTGGTCCTGAACTATCTGAATCTGCTATTTCTGTATTAAATGCAATTAATGATAAATTTGATTTAAAATTTGAAATTACAGAATTATCTGCAGGTGATAAGGCATTAGAAGAAACTGGTAATGCTCTTCCTCAAAACGTCGTTGACACTATCAAAAATTCTGATGTTTGTTTGAAGGCACCTGTTGGCGAAAGTGCTGCTGATGTAATTGTAGTTTTGAGACGTATTCTTGACCTTTATGCTAACATAAGACCTGCAAAATCATACCCGCACATGCCTGCATTACGCGATGATATTGATATGGTAATTGTTCGTGAAAACACTGAAGATCTTTACATTGGTAAGGAATTCAGTCTTGGTAATTCTGCAGTAGCTTTGAGAGTTATTTCTGAGGATGCATCTAAAAGAATTGCAAAATATGCTTTTGAAACTGCAAAGCAACGTAATTCCATGAAAAAAGTAACATGTGTTCATAAATCTAATGTGTTACGAATAACTGATGGATTATTTGTTAAAGCATGTACTGAAGTTTCAAAAGACTATCCTGATATTACTTTTGAACAAATGTATGTAGATGCATGTGCAATGAATTTAATTCGTCAACCTGAACAATTTGATGTAATAGTTACAACAAATCTTTTTGGCGATATTTTATCTGATGAATCTTCTCAAGTTGTTGGAGGATTGGGAATGGCACCTGCTGCAAATATTGGTGATAACTTTGCATTGTTTGAACCCGTTCATGGTGCTGCATTTGATATTGCTGGAAAAAATATTGCAAACCCTTCATCATTTTTACTTTCAATTAAAATGATGCTTGAATGGCTTGGTACAAAACACAATGATCCAAAATGTTTTGAAGTAGCTGCAAAATTAGAATCTACTATATTTGATTTAGTGAAATCTGGAATTAAAACCAAAGATATTGGGGGTGATAGTACTACTTCTGAATTTACAAAACAAATTACTGACAATCTCTAACATTGCCAATTTTTATTAGTTGCATATTTTACTAATTTTACATGGTAGTTTGTTGTATTTGTAAAGTTGCTCCTGGTACATTAAAAATTAAAGATGGTAATCCTGCATACAAAGGTAAACCTCTTTGCAAAGAATGTGATGGTTACAGAAAACTTTTGAAAGAAACAAAATAGAAAGTAAATTTCAATCGCGTTTTAAAATTAGAATAATTTCTTAAAATCAGGCACAAAAATCAACTAATTTCCTAAATATTGCCTATACTTGAAGATGAATGTTGCAATCTTTGCTAGATCAAGTAAATATCTTAATCAAAATGAAAGTGGGAGATGCCTATCGATTAGAGCATATCAAACTGATGTTAAAACAAAAAAGAACCGTATATGGTTCAGACCGAGTGTATCTTGATCATTTAATTGATGAATATATTGAACAAATTAAAACTCAAAAACAATTATCAAAAATTCGTGATGATGATCTATTTGAAGGGGATGCTGAGGAAATACGTTCTGAAGAAAATAATGAGGATGAATCTGAAGATAAAATTATAGAATTAGAGCATATCTACTGTTGGAAATGTGGAAAATCAATTCCTGTAAATTCCAAATTCTGTCTTGATTGTGGTAGCGACATAAAAAAACCTCAAGTAAAAGAAGAGATTGTAAAAGAAACTCATAATAAAATACCTGATGAGATAATTGAAAAAAAATCTAATGACGGAAATAAAAAAAATATTCTGATAGTAGTGGGAGTTTTAGTAGTTTTAGCTATAATTGGTGGAGCTGTTGTTATGGAAGGTACATTTGATAAAACCATATCTTCAATTGGAGATAACAAATCATTACCAAAAGAAAATACTCTTACTGTAAAATCTGATTCTACTTACAAATGTGGAGTCGGAACTGTATTTGACGATGCTACAAACAGCTGTATTTTAGAAGGCACTTAATTTTAACAAAAATTATTTATTTTTCTAATTGGAATTAGAAAGAAATTCTAAAACTAAAATTAATTTGGTAAATTACCATAAAAATAGAAATTGTGCCTGAGTATGTTTAACAAATTTGATAAGAATTAAAATAGATTATTTTACTTCAGGCTTGTTTTGTTTTGCTTCAGGCTTGTTTTGTTTTGCCCATTCTTCATACATCTTCATTAATTCATCCACATCCTTTCCATCTTCAGAATATGTGATAATTACTCCAAACGTTCCTTTTTTATCGTGTCCTCTTGCAAAATATCCCCAAAATGAATCTGGCAATTTTTGAAAACTGTTTGAATCATGTGATACTCCTATCAAGTTATTCCCGATGACTTCTACAACCTTCTTTGCCTCTTCTTGATTAATCATAATCTTAGCTTGAATTTGTTACAATAAAAATCTGAGTTTTTTTAAGAAATATGCATCGACTAGGATTTTGCAATGTCATAATCTTCTTTTCCATTACTAAATTTCTGTGTGATTATCTTCACTCTGTATTTTTTACCTTTTTGAATATCCCGAGTTAGTGTGGTTGGCTTGCCTTCGTTGTAAAATTTTGCAACAATCATCTTTCTTGATGTGTAGAAGTTTTTAATTTTATCAAATTCTTCTTCAGTCTCAATGTTTATTTCAGTAATTGTTTCTTTTCCAACTTTTTTTTCAACATTTTCAATCTTTACAATGGTAAAAACTCCTTTGTCATCTAATTTTGAAAGTGATGCTTCAGCCATGTCTATGTCAATTATGGTGATAATCTATCCGGATCTCTTGGATATAGAACCACTTCACGAACATTATCAATACCAATCAATGTGGTCATCAATCTATCTAAGCCCATTCCCCAACCTGAATGTGGCGGCATTCCCCAATCAAATGTTTTAAGATGATCCTCAAATTGTGCAGGATCTAAACCTTGCTCTGATAATCTGGCTTTTAGTAACTCTGAATTATGCAGTCTAGTTCCACCTGATGATAATTCCAGATATCCATACTGCAAATCAAATGAGCGTGAAAGTTTTGAATCTTCATCTTTCTCTCTAATGTAAAATGGCTTTAGTTTCATTGGCCAATCTGTTAAAAAGTAAAATCCTGGATGATTATTTCCAATTATTCTAAGATGTGCATCTAGCAAATCATCCCCAAATTCTACTTTTTCTCCTGCTTGTTTTAATTCCTCTACACATTGAGTGTATGTTATTCTTTCAAACGGTGCTGACGGAACTTCTATTGTGTGATCAATAGCTTCTTGTTCTTTTTTACAATTTTCTGCTGCAAACTTGTATACTGCGATAACTAGTGCTTCTAGAATTTCCATGACATCATTATAATCCATAAATGCTGCTTCGATATCGATACTGGTGAATTCTGTTAGATGTCTTCCTGTATGTGAGTTTTCTGCTCTGTAAAAATTTGAAATTTCAAATACTCTTTCTAACCCAAT
>CAJQRN010000017.1 GCA_905612295.1 uncultured Candidatus Nitrosopumilus sp. | reverse complement strand
AGGCTGAAGACCTTGCTTAAGATTAGATACATCAGAATTTATTTTTTTCATCATGTGATTAATTATCGTCATGAAATTAAATCTAGAAATTTTGTTTTATTCAGATTACTCAAAATACTATAAGCAACTAGTCAATTGGCAGTAAGTTTCCATCAGAATCAATTTCAGAATTTTTAATTCTAGTAGTAGAAATTCTTACCCCGTCTTTTGCTAAAAACATTGGAACCACGATAATTTCAACAGGTGGAAGATTATTTTTAGATCTTAATGTGTTTAAAATATTTCCCTGATTATTTGTTTCATCACTTACAACAAGGGCTTGAACATCTTTTTCTAAAACTGCAGGTCCAAAATCATTATCCAATTGAATAATTTGAAAATCATTATTTGGAAATTCTTTAAAAATAATTAATAATAAATTTCTAAGGCGTTCATCGTATTTATGAACAGGTCTCTTTCCTTTCTTTTCTACAAATTCATCACTAGTTAAACCAATTATTACTTTATTAGAAATTTCAAATGCATTTGCAAGTAAAGTCAGATGGCCTCTATGAATAATATCAAAAGTCCCACCCATGGCAACAAGAGAAAATTTAGACATACAGATCTATATAATCCTGTAAAAATAAATCTACTAATTTACCAAAACGGATACAAGAGGTCCTTTGACTGCAATTGGAACATTATTTTCATCCCAAAGGAACGTTTCAATAAAAAATAATCCTTTTTTTTCAGGAATCCAGTCTAATGACTGTGATTTGATTCCATTTCCAATAAATCTGTCATCAAAGTTTCCAATATATTCAACAGTTGAAGGTATATCAAGATTAGAAGGGCTTTCTTTAATTTGAACATAGTATGTGTAAGGAATTTCATCAGTGAATTGGACTAAAATTTTACTTTCAATTTTTAAAATAGAACCCACTGTAATTTCAGATAAATTTTTTCCCAAGGTGTTTGTTACAACAACATCAGAAATAGTGGGTAATTTTTTAATAATTTGAGGTGGAGGTATTTTTACATCCATAACATCAGAATAAAATTTATCAGATTCTGAAAATAAAAGAAATCCAACAGATGAGGGATTAATTTGTTCATTTAATTTCAATGAGACTAATTCATTTGCATCAACGTCACCAATTTCAATTGTAGAAATCTGAATAATTCTATTAAAAACATCATAGAAAGCAAGATGAGCAACAGTGTCAGAAATGAGGATACCATCATTTCGCAATATTCCTAAAAAGGATAAATTGTGAACAGTGTCAGATACAGTAGTAATAGGTTGCAAAGATACATCATTAATAGAAATATTTAGTGAATTATTCATTGATTCTGAAGTATCAAAATTTAAAAATTTTGTAGATACTTGAGTGATATCAGGATTATCTGAACGTATCATAAAGGGAGATTTACTATTAGGAGGAATTACTTTTAGTAAAGTAGTACCTTCTTTTACTTCTAATGGATTTGTGTTAAAATCATCATAGAAACTTGCCTGAATTACAACATTAGTTAGAAAAGATAGGGGATCATTATTTTCAATTAATCCAATTACAACCGTATATCCTTCAGAATCTTGATAGATGAAATTAGAATTTGAATTAATAGATACAGTCAATGTAGGATTAGTATCAGTGTATTCCTGAGAAAATATAGGAGAAATTGGAAGTAGAAGTAGAAATAAAACAATGCCAAAAATAGGTTTATGCATACAAGCTTAAACCTAATTCACACTATAAATAGAAATAATAAAAATAAATTAAAAATGGATGTAAATTCTACTTTCTCTTTGCTGTAATAGCTAACCAGTATACTAAACCTGGAGCTAAACCAACAATGAGTGGAATCCATACTGGCCATGCATCTGCTGCGCTTGTCATATATGAAAACCCAAACCTTTCCTATTTAAATCCACCCAGCAGTCTGAAATTCACTATTTATTAAAATATGAAAAGTGGACCGGACGGAATTCGAATCCGTGACCCCCCGCGTGCAAGGCGGGTATACTACCAGGCTATACTACCGGCCCACAAATAGAATGCTTATCAAGTTGATTTTAATTGTTGTCTTCTTGAGAAGGATTTTATTTGAATAAAGAATCAACTACACATGGTACTTTTAGAATCACAAATTAAATTAAAAAAAGGAGACATTGCACCAGAATTTGAATTACTAGGAATTGACGATAAAAAACACACACTCAAAGATTATGAAAATTATAAAGGAATCTTAGTGATTTTCATGTGCAATCACTGCCCATATGTTAAAGCAAAAGTAGATGCATTAAATGAGTTATATGAAAAGTGTGGTAAAGACATAGCAATAATTGGAATTAATAGTAATGATCCTACAAATGTTCCAGAAGATAGTTTTGATGCCATGAAACAAACTGCAAAAGAGAAAAAATTTCAATTTGATTATCTAGTTGATGAAACGCAAGAGATTGCAAAGAAATACGGTGCCATGTGTACTCCAGATCCATTCTTGTTTAACAGTCAAAAGGAATTAGTTTTTCATGGAAAAATAGACAATGCCATGAAACCAGATGACATAGTCACAGAAAAGACAATGATTGTAAATATGCAGAAATTAATATCTGGAGAAAAAATTGAGAAAGATTTTGATCCATCAATTGGATGCTCAATCAAGTGGAAAGAAAACTAAACTTAAATGACTCCTGCCTAAAGATTTCTTTGTGGGCTCGTAGCTCAGCTTGGCTGGAGCGTTCGACTGATAATCGAAAGGTCATGTGTTCGAATCACATCGGGCCCATTTTTATTATTTTAAATTTTTAGACATGGTTTTTGACCATTGTA
>CAJQRN010000016.1 GCA_905612295.1 uncultured Candidatus Nitrosopumilus sp. | reverse complement strand
GAAATTAAAAAATAAATAAAAAATAAAGATTTAACTTTATTTTGCTTTAGAGAATCTATCTTGTACTTCATCCCAGTTTATTACATTCCACCATGCTGCAATGTAGACTGGTCTTTTGTTTTGATAGTTTAGATAGTATGCGTGTTCCCAAACATCACAGCCCAATAATGGTACTAATCCTTCAGTTCTTGGACTAGTTTGATTTGGCATTGATTTGTATTCAACTTTAGATGTTGAAGGATTGTATACTAACCATCCCCAACCACTACCTTGAATTACTGCAGTAGTAGATGTGAATTTCTCTTTAAAGTCAGCAAAGCTTCCAAAAGAATCGTTAATTGCATCAGCAATTGATCCTGTAGGTTCTCCACCGCCATTTTGTTTCATGCTATTCCAAAATAACCTGTGGTTGTCATAACCACCACCATTGAAATTAACTGCTCCTCTTTGTGCTTCTGGTACTGAATTAATATCAGACAAGATGGCCAAGATATCTTTTTCTTGAATATCAGATGGACATGCTTCAAGGGCTGCATTTAATTTGTCGGTGTATGCTTGATGATGTTTTGTATGATGTATCTCCATTGTTTTTGCATCAATGTGAGGTGCTAATGCATCATAAGCATATGGCATTTCAGGAAGTGTGTATTTTCCCATGAAATAATTTAAATTTTTATTCAATTTATTGGTTTAGTAAGCAATTCATTTTTACTTGTTGAAAAACTAAAAAATTTATGAAATCATTGTTAATTTTTTCCATAACGGTAGTTTTGATGTCTAGTATCGTTGTATCACAATTAATTCAACCTGAAAATGAAATTAGAATATACATAGAAAATAGTGTCCCGTATATTGGAACTGAAATTCCAAGAATGGATGGAATAGATGGAACTGGAATTAAAATAGCAGTCATTGATACGGGTGTAGATTTTAATCATCCAGATTTATTCGGATGGGGTCCAGATGGAAAAGTGATTGGAGGATATAATTTCATAGAAGAAAATCAATTGCCTATGGATATCAATGGGCACGGAACTAAAGTTGCAGGAATAATTGCAGCAGACGGAAACACATTAGGGGTTGCACATAAAGCAAAGATTCTAGCTTACAAAGTATCAGAAGATGGAGAAGGGGTATCATCAGAATTAATTAGAAAAGCAATTGAAAAGGCAATTGAAGATAAAGCTGATATCATCAATATTAGTTTAGGAGTAAATAAAACTAATTCAAAAATAGATAGTGCAGTAAATCATGCATGGGATAATGGAATTGTTGTAGTAACAGCTGCAGGTAATGATGGACCAGAATTAAAAACTATTGGAAGTCCAGGGAGAAATTTTGAATCAATTACAGTTGGTGCAACTTACAACAATATGACTTCAAGTTTAATTGCAACATTAGAGATAGATGAAAATCAGTATACAGTAATTCCAATGGTCGGATCTTCAAAAACACAAGAACCAATAATTGAAAAAATAGTTTTTGGAGGTTTTGGAAAAAATAGTGACTTGGAAAATATTGACGTAAAGAATGCAATACTAATTGTAGAAAGAGGGAGTGACATAGAAGGAGAATTATTATTTTTTTCAATTAAAGAAATGAATGCAGCAAAAGCAGGAGCTAAAGCATTAATTGTTTACAATAATCAACCAGGGATTTTTTTGGGAGAATTAATTCATGAGTTTTCAGAGACAGGATATACACCTCAAATTCCAGTAGTTTCAATAGACAGGGAAGAAGGATTAGAAATTATCAAAACAATTGAAAGAAAGAGTTTAGGAATAATGAATTTATTTTATAATCCAGATTTTATAGCACATTTTAGTTCAAGAGGTCCAGTTTCACCATTTTACATAAAGCCAGATATTGTAGCACCAGGAGCATACATCAATACTACACAAATTAATTCTAGTTACAATTTTACAAGTGGAACAAGTTTTGCGGCACCTCATGTTAGTGGTGCAGCAGCATTATTACTGCAAAAAAATCCAGAATTACAAAATTATGAGATAAAATCATTATTGGTGACTACGGTTCAACCAGTTTCAAATGCCTATGGGCAAGAATTTTCATTACATGAATCAGGTTCAGGGAGATTAGATATAGCCAATGC
>CAJQRN010000015.1 GCA_905612295.1 uncultured Candidatus Nitrosopumilus sp. | reverse complement strand
AAGTAGACTACTTCCTAGGCATAGTCACTTTTTTTACAATAACCCATGTTTCTTAAGATAATTTGTCATAGTGTGATGTAGTAGCCTAATGATTATTCAATGTACCCTCTGTAAAAAAGAAATTAGATTAGATCCTAGAATAAGAAATGAACATTGGTATCATAGAAAATGTGTTATGCAAGTAGATTTACTCCTTTGATATATGAGTAATTTAGCCGTAAATGGAGTAATGGGATTCATCCTATCAGGTATTGTGATATTAATTGCATATTTTACATATCCAACATTTGAATATCTACTACCTATTGGCAGTATCTTGATAATAATTGGTCTTGTTACAACATTACAAATTAAAATACAAAAAAGATTTTGATTTTAAAAATAGTATAATTTTTGAAATAATACCGTCCAGGGTTCTATTGTGTAGATAGAGTAGATAGTCTATCATATTCTTGTTCTACAAGATTCAAAAATTTTGAAGAGTTATTTCCAGTTTTTAACATGGATGAGATAATACAACCTCCAGCACCTACACCTTCTTTTGCATAGCCCTCTGAAAATGCCTTTAATCCAGAATATTTTGAATTGTGTAAACCAGGATTTACAGAAATTGCAGGTATATCTGCAATCTGTTTAACAAGATTTGTAAAATTAGCATTTTGATCATTTGTGATATAGGAAGTAGTTCCAATTGCAGTATTTTCTTCATTAAATCCAATTTTAGATGCAAATGCCAATACGGCAGTCATTTGAGTTCCACCAGCTAACATGACTTTAGAAATAGATGATGCAGAACTTAGCATGCCTGCAACAAAAGCAATCATAGGATCACCAACTTTTGCAAGTATACTATACGGATGATCAGAGTCAATTCGTTTAAGTGCAGAATCAACAATTTCATTTTTTAATTTTGTAGGATTAGTAGGAATACTAGAGCTTACTTTTGCATCAAACCCAAAAGCTCGCAGTACAGCTAAAGCAGTTGTTGTTCCAGCAGGAATACTTTCGCCAATCACCAAACAATCAGTTAATGATGCCATGTTTCTTCCAACAATTCTACCAAATTCAACAGCAGTGGACACTTGAGAATCAGACATGGCAGGTTCAACAGAAATATTTTTTCCAAAAGATAAACCGGTTTCAATAAAAGGTAATTGTGGAGTAATTTTACTTCCAGCATTTATTGTTAAATGAGGAATACTTGCAGACTCTAAAGCAGTTTTTGTTAAAATCCCAGGAGTTGGTTTTCCATCAGGAGTCATTGGAATACCATCAATTGTTTTACAATGTCCATAGTGAAGATATTCTGCATCAGCTGGAGGAGTAAATTGCATTGAATCACTATCAGCACCTGCAATAGTAATTCCAGGAATTTCACAAGTTTGTGTATACGACATCACAAAAGAAAAAAGAAATCGTCCAGATTTTACAGATTCAAGGAAATTTTGAGCCTGTGTAGAATTTCCAAATAACTCAAAATCTTCCAAAAATATCACTAACCCATCATATCAACAAACTGCTGTTCAGTTCGTTTTTGCATTATCATATTATTCATTTTTTCTTTTCCTATAGTAGATACTTCAGATGAACCATAATTATGGCCAGGATACAATACTAAATCATCGTCTAAGGAATGAAGTACATCAAAAAGACTATGATAAAGTTTAGATGCACTGCCTCCAGGTAAATCAATTCTACCACAATTACCAACAAATAATGTGTCACCTGAGAAAATATTTCCATCACCAACCAAACAAATACCGTCATCAGAATGTCCAGGAGTGTGAAGAACTTTTAATTTTGAATTACCAAATTCAATAAAATCACCATCTTTTACAGTAATGTCATTTTTTAATGTTGAAGATTCATGTTGAATTATAGGGGCTTTTGTAGATTCTACCATTTCTTGATTTCCTCTTGTATGATCATCATGATAATGTGTATTTACAATATATTTTATTTTTAAATTATTATTTTTAATTATCAATTCTAATTCCATAAGATTCCATGAAGGATCAATAATTATAGATTCACTAGTATCTTCATCAACAACAATGTAACAAAAATTCTGCATCGGTCCAACTGGAATTTGATGTACTATCATAATATCCCATCTTCAGCTTCAACAGGAATTCCAATTTTTTCGGCATAGAGTTCACCAGTCAAATCTTTTCTTTTTGGAATACCTTCTTTCATTTTATGAAATGTAACAGTCATATCACATTTGGTAAAAATATTTGCAGTATTTCCAGTTTGAGGATCTAATCCAGAAGGAACATCTACAGCAAATTTGTAACAATCAGTTGCATTGATATAATTAATTGCACTTGCATATGGTTCTCTAATTTCACCAGTAATTCCAGTACCTAAAATTCCATCTATAATGATGTCAGGTTTAAAATTAAAATCCAAAGAATTTCCAGACATTAATTTTATGGATGGCATTTTTTCTAAAATAGACCAATTCCAATTACTTTCATCAGTTTTAATTTTTTCAGGATCGCCAAGAAGCATAACAGTGACATTTGATCCATATCCAGCTAAATGTCTAGCCATTACCAAACCATCTCCACCGTTATTTCCCAATCCTACAAAAATTAAGATATTTTTTGAAGATATATTTTCAAATTTTGTAATCAACCGTCTAACTGCTGCAGCTCCAGCATTTTCCATCATGAATTTTTTTAAAAAACCCATATCATGACCTTTATTTTCAATTTGATACATTTGATCTACAGTTATTTCCATACTCTACATCAGAATAATTACCAAAATAAAAGTTTAGCAAACGACTTTATCCTAGTTTTAGAACATTGTAACATGACATTAAAAAACGTTAAACCTTCATTAAATAAAATTACAAAGTCTTTAGCAGTAACTCAAGATTCAAGAGAATTTTTATTAAAAAATACTAGAGAGATTGTTATTCTATGCAGTAAATCAATTATTGCAGTTCATAAAGGAGAATTAACAACTGCCAAAAATAATTTAAAACAAGCTGATGCATTATTAAAAAAATATAAGAAAAAAGCAACAGGTCAATTAAGAAGATACCTCATTACTCCAGAACAAGAATTTGTGGAAGCAGCATGTTTAATTGCAATTGTTGAAAAAAAAGATATTCCATCAGATACAAAATTAGCAGTAATGCCAGAATCATATGTTTTAGGATTATTAGATTGTGTAGGGGAATTAAAAAGAAGAGTTTTCGATGAAATGAGAATAGGAAATATTGATGAAGCCATAAGATTTTTTGAAATAATGGAGGGCCTATATCTTCAGCTTTATACTTTCTCGCTATACGATAAAGTTGTAAAAGAAGCAAGAAGGAAAATTGATGTAAATAGAATTTTAGTCGATGATGTTAGATCTGCAATTACAGAAGAAAAAAGAAGAACAGAGTTAATCAAAGCATTAGAAAAACTTCAAAAGTAATTTAGAAAAAATGGTGCGGATGATGGGATTTGAACCCACGTACTCCTAAGAGACTAGCCCCTCAAGCTAGCGCCTTTGGCCAGGCTGGGCGACATCCGCAATAAAACATTCATGTATGGTTTTTATAATCCTTGACGACTTTTTTCTTCGTGTTAGTTCCAGTTAGATGTTTTACT
>CAJQRN010000014.1 GCA_905612295.1 uncultured Candidatus Nitrosopumilus sp. | reverse complement strand
TGGATCATAATTAATTCTAGAATTTTCATGATGTGCTGCAGGAAATATGTCTGAAATTTCAATTGGAATTAATCCTAAATGTGGATTGTATTGACAGACTTGAAATGATCCAAAATCTTTTAGTTTCTTTTTTAGTAACTTGTATTCTTGAGAAAGATATCCTGGCTTTGTACGTGCTTCCTTGATAATGATTAGTTTCTTTTTCTTTGATTTGAATTTTCTAACTATTTTATGAAATGATTGAACCTCTGGACGATATTGATCTTCCTTAGAATATAAGAAAATTGCTTTTTCTTTAAATTTTGGTGTACCTAAGCCTAAAAATTCATAATTTTCAGTCATCACTTCAATCATTTCAAATAATTTTGGATGGGCTCTTGCTTTTTTAATTACATATTCCCATAATCTACCCTCATGAATTGCTTGTTTTACTTTGTCAACTTCTAATTTTATTGCATGCAGGTTGTGTATTGCTAATTCATTAATTTTATTTGATATTTCTAATTGACGTAATTCATCAGGGGTATATTTTGAACATATTTCACAATTACATGGAAATACTGTAATATCTGCTAAATATCGTGTTCCATCATCTGTCATGTATCTTAATTGTTTAGCGTATAGCATGTATGAAGCTGAATCAAATGTATCGCATCCTAACGCTATTGCAAATGGTATTGTAAGTGGATGACCTGCTCCAAAGAGATGTAGTGGTACTGATTCTGGCATTTGTTTTTTTGCTGCCACAATCATTTGTGCTAATAACCTATACTCGTATGACTCCATAAATTCAACTGGACTTCCTAATGCTAGCATTTGAAAACCCATATCAATTAATGATTTTGTTGATTTTGCTACAAGATCAAAATGCTCCCCTCCCTGAATTGGACCCATCCAAATCTGTCCGTTATCTTTACTATTGTCTAGAGTTTCTTTACAAACTTCAAGTGTGTGCTTGACATATGCTTCAGCTTTTTTAATTGGTAATCCGTATCCTGTTGGTTTATCTAATGGAATTGCAAAATCTGTTAATATTCCAGTTTCAAACTTTGCCATATCTGGTGGCAATATGTCCAGATCTCCATATTCTAAGACTTGATAACCTCCAGAATCTGTCATGATTGATTTATCAAAATCTATTATTTTGTGAATTCCTTTTTTTACTGCTTCATCACCATAATTATTTTTTGTAATGTATGCATTTGTAATCACAACATCAAAACCAATTTCTATAATTTTTTTTGATGGTATTGTTTGTCTGACTGGATGAATAACTGGAACAAATGCAGGTGTCTCTATCTTACCATGATTTGTATATAGAGTTCCTATTCTTCCTGCTAGGTCTGTTTTAGAAATTTCAAACAAGTAATTACATAAAATTTAAAGCGTTATTTAATCAATCAGTAAAAAATTTTTTTAAATCATTATTTTTTGCTACTAATCCTAACCAGTCTACTTCCTCATTATTTTCATTTTTAGAAATAATTCCTATTACTTTCTCAACTACTTGTTGAATATTTTTTTTACTAACGTCTACTTGAAATGCTTTTTCTTCAAACTTTTCAACTGTATCGTGAGCAATAATCCCTAATACTTCACTACCTGTATTATCTTTAATTTTAATTTCTGAATATTTTCTTTCTTTATACACTAGTTCTAAATCATAAGGATTCCTTCTTAATATGATAATTTTTTTCACCTGATTTTTTTCTAGAACATATGGTGCTAAATGGCCTACAACTATGGTTTTATCCAATACTTTTTCTTTTAGTATATTTCCTAGTTTTTCAGTATCCACATCATTTGTATTTTCATTTTTTTCAAATAATCCTGAATCTTTTGCAATTATGTTGATGTCAATTATTGGAAAATTTAGTATTTCGGAAATTTTTTTTGTAATTGTATGTTTGCCGACTCCTGGATTTCCAGTTATTACTATTGACATAATGTTAAATCCCTATAACTAGATTAAACGATTTCTGCAATACTAATAAGTAGAATTAGATTTTTGTGTGTATTGCAAATTGGATTAATTGGAAAAGCAAATGTTGGAAAATCAACATTTTTTTCTGCTGCAACTGAAACTATTGTTGCCTCTGGTAACTTTCCTTTTACAACCATTGAACCAAATATTGGTATGGCGTTTGTTCAATCTGATTGTGCTTGTAAGCATTTTGATCTCAAACATGAAAATCCATTATGTGTTAATGGTACTAGATTAATTCCAGTAAAATTAATTGATGTTGCTGGTTTAGTTCCTGGTGCACATGAGGGAAAAGGATTAGGAAATCAATTCCTTGATGATGCAAGGCAAGCTGAAATTTTAATTCATGTTGTTGATATTGCAGGTACTACTGATATTCAAGGGCAGCCTATACCCCTTGGAACACATGATCCTTTAGAAGATGTTGCATTTGTTCAAGATGAATTTGATCAATGGTTTATTGATATTCTTAAAAGAGAATGGGATAAGGTAACTCGTGAAGTAGATCAAAAAAGAGCAAAACTAACTGATGGGATTGCAAAAAGGTTCAGTGGATTGGGAATTAAGGAACATGAAGTTCAATCAGTATTACAAAAACAAGGTCTCGTAGCTAAAAATCCTAAAGAATGGATTGATTCTGATATTGAGAATTTTGTTAAAGAGTTAAGACAAAATACCAAACCAATGATCATTGCTGCAAATAAAGCTGATTTGTGTAAGGATCTTGATATCCTTAAAAAAATTTCAGGTGTGGTAATTCCATGTAGTGCTGAAACAGAATTACTTTTACGAAAAGCTACAAAAGCTGGAATAATAAATTACACTTCTGGTGATGACGGATTTAAAATTAATGAAGAAAAAGAACTTCCAGCACCACAACAAAAAGCACTAGATTTAGTTAAAACAATTTTTACTAAAATTCCTTCAACTGGAATTCAAAAAATTCTAAACACTGCAGTGTTTGATTCATTAAATTTAATTGCTGTGTACCCTGTAGAGGATGAATCTAAACTAACTAACAAAGATGGTGTAATTTTACCTGATGCAAAATTAATACCGCAGGATTCTACTGCCAAAGATTTAGCAGCTTTAATTCATGCTGATATTGCAAAAGGATTTTTGCATGCAATAGATTGTAAAACTAAACAAAGAATTGGTGGTGATCAAAAATTAAAACACGGTGACGTGATCAAAATTATATCTACATTAAGTAGGGGATAATATGATAGGCTTAGGAATTGAGAGTACTGCTCATACATTTTCCTGTGCTGTAATTGAAAAAAAAGGCAAAAAAGGCAAAATTCTTTCTGATATTAGAAAAATCTTTCGTCCTGAGGCTGGACAGGGAATTCATCCACGTGAAGCATCTAGACATCATATTGAAAATAGTCCAATTGTTTTATCTGAATGTCTCAAAGAAGCCGATGTTTCTATTGGGGATTTAGACATAATTTCATATGCTGCTGGTCCTGGATTGGGACCTTGTCTTCGTGTAGGTGCTGTTGTTGCAAGATCCCTTTCTTCATTTTATAAAATTCCAATTTATCCTGTAAATCATGCTATTGGTCATATTGAATTAGGAAAATTACTTACTGGCGCACGTGATCCTTTGGTTCTTTTAGTTTCTGGTGGACATACTATGCTTCTTTCATTTCTTGATAAGCAGTGGAGAGTTTTTGGTGAAACATTAGATATTACATTAGGTCAATTACTTGATCAATTTGGTAGATCCCTTGGATTTGCATCCCCCTGTGGAAAAAATATTGAGGAGTTAGCATCTACTTCCTCTAATTATGTTGCATTGCCTTATTCTGTAAAAGGAAATGATGTGTCTTTCTCTGGATTACTATCTGCAACAAAATCTGTTTCTCAAAAAAGTAAAATTGATGCATGCTATTCCCTTCAGGAAACTGCTTTTGCAATGATTAGTGAAACTGTAGAACGTGCTTTATCGTTTACATCTAAAAAAGAATTAATGATTGTTGGCGGTGTTGCAGCTAACAAAAGATTATCTGCAATGCTCAAAGATGTATGTAAAAGACATGGTTGTAAATTTTTTGTTGTGCCATTAGAATATGCTGGAGATTGCGGTAGTCAAATATGTTGGACCGGACTTCTAGAATCACAAGTTAAAGAAGGTGTTTTGCTGAAAGATACATTTGTAACTCAATCTTGGAGATTAGATTCTGTTAAAGTAGATTATTGAGTTTCTTTTTCTTTTATGGCTTGCTCTATACTTTTTAGCCAGCCTTTTGTATTAAAAACTCCAAATTTGTATGTCTGCTCACCCTCGTTAGTTTTTGCTGTAAAACATACTTTTTTTATGAATAATCCTTCTTTCCAACTTTTAGTTACGTCTTCTAATGGAATATCTAATACTGTTTCTCCCATACGTTTTGTAAAATCCATTATTCTTGATTTAGTTTTATCAAATGCTAATCTTTTATTTGTTAATGTCAAAATGCCTGGACCTAAATTATCTTCATTACAATCTTCTTGTTTGACTCTTTTCTCTCCGTCTTCCATGATTAATTTTTATTGAATTCTTTTGGATATAATGTTAGTGAAATTAATCAAAAAAGGTGCTGAGGCTGATATTTACACGGGTGTATGGAAAAATTATAAATCTATTTTTAAAATTCGAAAAATTAAAAACTATAGAAATGCATCACTTGATTCAAAAATACGTAAGCAAAGAACAATTAAAGAATCGCAAATACTTTCACAAGTAAAATCTTTTGGAATTCCTTCACCCCTTGTTTATTTTGTTGATTTAGGAAAAACTATGATTGTAATGCAAGAAATTCCTGGAAAACCTGTACATGATTTATCTGAATTAAAAATTGTTCAATCCTCTAAAGAAATTGGAAAATTGGTTGGACTATTACATAAAAATGGAGTCATGCATGGAGATTTAACAACATCTAACTTTATTTTATTTAAAAATATTATTTACATGATTGATTTTGGACTTTCTCAAAATACAATAAAACCTGAGGATCATGCAGTTGATTTACGGTTAATAAAAGAAATTCTTAACAGTGCACATGCAAAAATAATGCAATCTTGTTGGAAAAATTTTCTAGCAGGATACAAATCCGTTGTTGGTATTACTTATCAAACTAAAATTGTAAAACTAGTTTCAGATATTGAAAGTCGTGGCAGGTATGCGGAAGTTGTCTAATTTACTTTTTGTATCTTCAAACATTCATAAATTTAAAGAGGCTAAAGCAATTCTAGATTCTTTTGATATATCCATTCAATTTTTTAAATTAAACTTGGAAGAAATTCAATCAAATTCCATTAAAGAAATTGCATTAAAAAAAGCACAGAATGCATTTTCAAAATGTAAAAAACCTTTGATTATTGAGGATGATGGACTTTACATTGATTCTCTAGATGGATTTCCTGGTCCTTACTCTTCTTACGTCCATAAAACTATTGGAAATCCAGGGATCCTTGATTTATTGAAAAAAAATAGAAATGCAAAATTTATTTCAAATATTACCTACTGTGATAAAAAAAATTTAGAATCTTTTGAGGGAAAACTTGCTGGATGTATATCTAAATCTGAAAAAGGAACAGGTTGGGGCTATGATCCTATTTTTATTCCAAAAAACACAAAGAAAACTTTTGCTGAATTAATTGATAAAAATAATCTTTCACACAGATACAAAGCATTAAAAAAATTTTCTAGTTGGTATTTGAATAAGTAGGAATATAACGATCAATAAATCTTTCATTATTTTGTAAAATTGATATTCTTGAAACAATACTTTCATCCATAATTGAAAATATTTTACTTTCTTTTGCTATTTCTTCACTAAATTTTTTTACCTCTGACATTTCTAACATATTTTCATGTTCTAATCTATTAGTTGAACGTCCAATGTGCATGTAAGATTTAATTTCAATAAAATGTGGACTAGCTTTTCTAAACATCTCTGCAAATGCTGGTATCATTTCCTTTTGATCATTATAATTTCTAATCAATGTAATTCGTAGAACTGTTCTTGTATCCAAATGTTTTAACATGTCCAGTGTTCTATTCCATCTTTCCCATGAATCATCATATTTTGGTTTGTTTATTTTTAAAAATGATTCATAATCTGCAGCATTAGTTGACAGATACAGTTGTGTTGGTAGTGCATCTTCATCTTGTAATTTTTGAATCATATCTGGTTCTTGTCCGTTTGTTACAAGGAAAATTGATTTTGTTGCTTCAAGTGTTTTTAGATATTTGATTAGTTCTGGTAGTTTTGGATACATTGTAGGTTCACCTGAAAGTGAAATTGCATAATGACTTGGTAGCAGTGATTCATCTAATCTTTGTTTATCATTTCTTGAATCTCCATAGAATCCGTCGATTAATTTTTTCCTTTCTGCCATCAATTTTGTCATAATTTGTTCAGGTTCTGCAACTTGCTCTGGTTCCATTTTCATTGAATCGTAAAATTCCATTGGTCTCCAACAATACACGCAACGATTTTCACAATACATTCCTGCTGGCGAAAACTCCATACATTGATGAGTTGAAATTCCATAAAATTTGTGCTTGTAGCAACTACCTTCATGTTTGAATGATTTTTTGGTCCAATGACATAATTCTACTGTTGAGTGATCTGCTACTCCATACTTTGCTTTTTTTAGTTGAGCAACTATGCTTGGTTTAATTTGAATTAGATTATCTTCATCATTATCAACAATTTCTCCAGAACAACTCATACCTTAAAATTTGAATTTACTTTACTTAAGTTCATCTAGATCCTCCTTTATTCTGAAAAATCTACATTAATTGATCAAAATTAAAGTGTAATTTAATAACTGGAATTACTGAAATAAATCATAAATTGAAAGTCAAATATGTGATTATGTTTTTGTTTTTGCTTGGTTCTACACTAAGTATTCCTATTTCTCCTATTTTAGCCGAATCTGATATTGATAATGATGGAATTTTAGATGTTGTTGATAGTTGTCCTCGTCTCCAAGAAGATTATTTTGGAGATATTGATGGTTGTCCATCTAAAACTGTGAATCCTCATGATACTGATTTTGATAATATCACTGATGACATAGATCAATGTATCACAAGTCAGGAAAATTACAATGGTTATCAAGACGAAGATGGTTGTCCCGATTACATTTCAACAGAATTAATTTTTGATCAAGATAATGACTCTATTCCAGATTTACAAGATCATTGCCCATTAGTTTCTGAAACTTACAATAACTTTGAAGACAAAGACGGTTGCCCTGATACATTTGCAGTTGATTCTGATTCTGATGGTGTTCAAGACTTTTTAGATTTATGTCCTGATACTATTGAAATTTGGAATGGATTTGAAGATTATGATGGTTGTCCTGACGAAGTAGTAAATTTTGATTCTGATTATGATGGAATTTTAGATGTTGATGATAATTGTATTAATGAACGTGAACGTTACAATAACTTTGAAGACGAAGATGGCTGTCCAGATATTTCTCCTTATGTAGAATCCCTTGATTCTGATTTTGACGGTATTAGAGATACTATTGATTTTTGTATGTATTCTCCAGAAACTTACAATAATTATCAAGATACTGACGGTTGTCCTGATGAACCTTTGACTGATTTGTTTGAACATAATATGATGTATGATTATGATTCAGATGGTATCCTTGATAAAATTGATAGTTGTTTAACATTACCTGAAACTTACAATAACTTTGAAGACGAAGACGGTTGTCCTGAATTTTTTGTAGATTATGATTCTGATAATGATAATATTTTAGATGGTGTTGATAGTTGCCCATTATTTTCTGAAACTTACAATAACTTTGAAGACGAAGACGGTTGTCCTGATGAAATAATTATTACTAAAAGTACAATTTATGATTCTGATAACGACGGTATTTTAGATAATTTAGATAGTTGTTTAACATTACCTGAAACTTACAATAACTTTGAAGACGAAGACGGTTGTCCTGATTTTCTATCTCAAACTGATTCTGATTATGATGGAGTTTTAGATAGATTTGATGATTGTAAGTACGCTCAAGAAACTTACAATAACTTTGAAGACGAAGATGGTTGTCCTGATTTAGTTTATGCACAAACATACACTGTAGATTCTGATAATGATGGAATTGTAGATAATTTAGATAATTGCCCAAATGTTCCTGAAAATTATAATAGATTTTTAGATACTGACGGTTGTCCTGATGATCCAGTTATATCTGATTATGATCAAGATGGAATTTCTAATGCCGTTGATTTATGTCCTAATGTTTCTGAAACTTACAATAACTTTGAAGATGAAGACGGTTGCCCTGATTCTGTTGATACTATAGAACTATTTTCTTATTCATTACCTGATTATGATAATGATGGCGTTGATGATAGATGGGATCAATGTCCTGATGAATCTGAAAATTATAATGGATTTGCTGATACTGACGGTTGCCCTGATACTATTGGATATTCAACTCCTGGTAAAATTTCTTTAATTGATTCTGATGATGACTCTATTCCAGATTTAATGGATCTGTGTCCTAACGTTGCTGAAAGATACAATGGTTATTTTGATACTGACGGTTGCCCTGATCTAATTCCTACTAGTTCTTTATCTGATGCTGACTTTGATGGGGTTGTTGATTCACTAGATAATTGTAAATATCAACAAGAAACCTACAACCAATTCCAAGATGAAGACGGTTGCCCTGATACTATTTTTGATTCTACTATTACAAAATATCAATCACTTGATTATGATGATGATGGCGTTGATGATAGATGGGATCAATGTCCTGATGAATCTGAAAATTATAATGGATTTTTAGATACTGACGGATGTTTTGATGTTATTGGTGCAGAATCTACTATTGTACCAATAACTGATTCAGATCGTGATGGATACATAGATGAATTAGATTCATGTATTTTTGAGCCTGAAACTTGGAATAAATATAATGATCTAGACGGTTGCCCTGATTCTCTTCCTTAAGAAATTTAATTTTATAATATTATAAAATAATTAATATCTATAATATTTCAAATCATTACATGCTTCCAAAATTTTCTAGTAGGGCATTTTTAGCTCCAATGGCTGGAGTGAGTGATCCTGCACTTAGATTACAATGTAAGAAAATGGGTGCAGGCCTTGTGGTTACAGAATTTACTAATATTCACAGCATTATTGCAAAAGAAAAACAACTTAAAGATCATATGAAAACTATTAGAGAATTTATTGAATATTCTGATCAAGAACGTCCCCTTTCAATTCAACTGTTTGGTTCTGACTTATCTGCATTGGAACAAGCTGCAAAAATTGTTGAACCGTATTTTGATATAATTGATTATAACATGGGTTGCCCTGCACCTCATATTACACAACAGATGGCTGGAGGTGCACTCTTACAACAGAGTAATCTTACTCAACAAATATTTCAAACTCTTGTTAGTGCTGTAAAAAAACCTGTAACTTTAAAAATTCGCTCTGGTGTAACTGACGCAAGTCGTTTTTTATTTAGAGATATTGCAGAAATTGCTGAAGATGAGGGTATTGAAATGATTACATTTCATCCACGTACTGTAAATCAAGGGTATTCTGGAAATGCTGATTGGAATTTAATTAAAGAACTTAAGGAAATCTCAGGAATTCCCATTGTTGGAAATGGTGATATTACTACTCCTGAGGATGCAAAAAAAATGATTGATGAAACTAATTGTGATTATGTCATGATTGGTCGTGGTGCTATGGGTAATCCATTTTTATTTGAACAGATTAATGATTACTTGAAAACTAATACTTATGAAGAATATTCTTTTACCGATAGATTAGATGCTTTTTTTGATTATCTACATTTAACAGATAAATATAAAATAAAATTTGCAAATCTTAAGGGACAAGCAATGCGTTTTACTAAATCCATGAAAGGCGGTTCAAAAATACGTTCTAAAATTACTCTTGCATCAAACATTGAAGAATTAGAAAAAATTATGACAAATGCATATTTGATATCTTAAAAATTTATTATTTTAAACTTAACATTTGTTTATAATTTCATTCAATTCTAAACTATTTTTTTAAAAATATTCCGTTATTCTTATATGTTTTAATCCACTATATCATACATTATGAATGGAGTTCAAATTTAATTGGCTACAGCATATGTTCTCATAAATTGTGAACTTGGTTCTGAAGAATTTGTAATCTCAGAACTGAAATCAATTGAAGGAGTTGTTGAGGTTCATGGCACCTTTGGTGCTTATGACATACTTGCAAAAGCTGAATCAAGTCAGGTTGAGGCACTACGTGAAATAATCACCTGGAAGATTAGAAAAATTCCAAAAATACGTTCAACCTTGACATTGATGGGAATAGATGGACAAGGATAATCTTTCATCTCCTTTTATACTAATTTTGTAAATGAAAATATCCCTTTAACAACACGTCCTCCAAAAGGATAACGACCTGAAATGGTGGTCATATACCATTTCAGCAGATTATTTTAAATTCTTTAATTTCCTATTTTTTTAATTAAATAGATTCAGAACTTTTCTTTTTTGTTGTAATATTTAGAACACTATCAATATCACTTACCGCTATGATTCCATCCCCCTTTTCTCCACTAAATACTACATTTACAATTATTTCAGATATTTTTTCTACTTCTGAGTCCTTTACAATTGTGCTAATTATTGCAACTTTGTTATAATCTGTAACCATCGTACCTGTGCCTCTTCCAGATCTTACAATTTGTCTTTTTCCTGATCCTCTTCCATTTCCTTCTAAAATTGTAAATCCATCCACAATATCACTAATTGCACTTGCTACGACATCCACTTTATTGATTTGAATAGTTGCTTCAATTTTTTTCATACTGTTTATTTCAATTATGGTTCAAAATATAAACAAATATTTTTCAATGTTTATACCTGGGTTATTGCACAATCCTTCTTTCTTTTTAATATAAAAAATAAGAATAATTATGAAAAGTGATGAAAAACGGTCTCATCGACTAAATTATCTGTTAAAATGTTACCTTGTTAACCCACAAGAAAATGAGATTTATCGTCGAGCCAAACAAATGGGTGTGACTGATTCTACTGCTAAAGATTACATTAGAACTGTAATAATACAAGCTCAAAAATCATATTCAAAATAATTTTTATATATAAACAGTAAAAATTAAAATCTTTTCCATTAGTATGGTGAAATTATTAGAAATCTTAAACAAGCTATTCATAAATAATGAATATGTGGAAAAATTATCATGAATGATATGTTACTTGATGATGTAACCTCTCTTTTGGATGGGGATTTTGGTGATGATCGAATTTTAAAACAAATATCTCGAGCATGTAAAAATAACGAGGTAATTAGTAACTATGAAAGAAATTATGTTCGAAAATTAGCAGAACAATATTTGGGTAAAAAACCTAAAATAATTATTCCTAAAAAACCTGAAAATATTGAACCAATAATTCCTGATGTTGTAATGCCTAAAATTGAATCTTATGCACAAACCCAAACATTTCAACCGCGCTCTTCTCGTAGTTCTAATTTTAATTTAAAAAATCCAAAATTAATTTTGGGATTTACTTCTATTGTTCTAGTAATTATTTTTGCTGCTATTTTGGCTTCTGGTACATTTGATTCATTTTCATCTAACCCTACATCTAACCCTACATCTAACCCTACATCTAACCCTACATTGAAGTTATCTGTCCAAACTGATTTGTCTTCATATTCTCAGAAAGATATTATTTCAATTAATGGCATATCTACTAATTCCAATATGGTAAACATCTCTATTGAAAATCAAAACGGTGAACTTGTGTGGGCCGAGCAAGTTTCTGTAAAAAATAATGGCATGTATTCTACACTTTCTATAGCTGGAGGTCCAGGTTGGGAGAATTCAGGTAGCTATACTATGAAAGTAGACAATGGTTCTGAAATAAAATCAATTACATTTTCATTTAGTTCATAAATGTTTAACTTGTTTTAATTTACCTACAGAAAAACCCATTATTTTGATCTTTGTATAATACAAAATATTCTTCTTGATTTTTTCTATCTTTTTTTGCATTTAATGCATCTTGATACATGTCAAAATGCTCAATTACGTATAATTGATTTTCTGTATCTCCAAAGTAATCTATTCCAACCAAATTAAAGCCTGTTTCAGGCGTTAAATTCTTTTTCTCCTCTTCAAACTTATTGTCAGACAATTCTTCTTAATGATGTCCAATCCATTGATAGCAAAATTCTTCATCAATCATATCTATAATTATTTTTTTATTTTTTATTCTGGGCAGTTCAACATTAAAGAATCCTAATTGTCCCTTCCATGGAATTGGAATTCTAAGTGGTTTTGCATTTTTTAACATATACCCAAATGTTTTTTCTTGAAAAGTTCTTGAAGAAAAATG
>CAJQRN010000013.1 GCA_905612295.1 uncultured Candidatus Nitrosopumilus sp. | reverse complement strand
TTTTTTGTAAAGACTGTAAGCCTGCTCAACATTAGAATTACCATGAATAATTGATCTTGCGGCTTGAATCATTGCAACAGGATGTTCAGATTGCCAAATATTTCTGCCCATGTCAAGGCCAACTGCACCAGCCTTAATTGCATTGTAAGTTAATTTTAATGCATCAAGTTCAGGGATTTTTTTTCCGCCTGCAACGATAATTGGAACAGGGCAAGATTGAACAACTTTTTCAAAATTATCACAATAGTATGTTTTAACAATATGTGCACCTTGTTCTGCAGCAACCCTACATGCTAATGAAAGATATCTGGCATCCTTACCTAGTTCTTTACCAACTGCAGTAACAGCAAGCACAGGCATCCCATATTTTTCTGCCTCATTAACTAATTTTCCTAAATTTACAATAGTTTGATATTCATATTTTGAACCAACAAAAATAGACATTGCAACTGCACTTGCATTTAGACGAATTGCTTCTTCCATAGAAACTGTGATGTCTTCTTGTGATAAATCATCACCAATAATACTTGACCCACCAGATACACGTAAAACCATTGGAGTATCAGAAGTTGGAGATACAGATGTTCTTTGAACTCCTCGTGTAACCATCAAGGAATCACAGTATTTCAAAATTGGTGCAATAACTTTTTTAGGATTTTCTAATTTTTCAGTTGGACCAAGAAAATAACCATGATCAACTGCTAACATTAGTGCTCTATTATTATGAGGTTTGATAATTCTAGATAATCTATTTTTTAATCCCCAATCCATATTTGTACGATTTTGAAATAAAAAAAAACCCGTCTTAAGCCTTTCTTATTTAGTAATGATAATTTTCATGGCGTTATCACCACTACGTGCATGATCAAATGCTTTCTGAGAATCAGAAATAGAATATGTATGAGTAATGAGTTGTTTGACATCAATTTGAGAGGATTCAATTAATTCAAGTGCATCCTTTGTATCAGCATCAGAAGCAGCATAACTTGTTACAAGAGTAATTTCTTTGGAGTAAACTTTGCTCATGTCTAAATTAATCATAGCACCCTTTGAAGGTACACCAAACATCATGACAGTTCCTCCTTTACGAACCATGTCAATTGCATCTTCAAGAGCTTTTAGACTACTAGTTGCAACAATTGCAACATCCACACCTAGTCCATCAGTATTATCAAGAATCTTTTGTTTTCTATTTTCATTCATAGAATTAATGGATTCTGTGATATGGAATTTTTTTGCAAAATCTAATCTAAAATCATTTAGATCAAAACAGAAAATTTTTGAGAATTTTTTTGCATTGGCAAGCATAACATGCATCATTCCAGTAGGGCCAACTCCAAATATTGCAGCAGAATCACCTTCTTGATAAAAACATTTTTTCCAAGATCTAACACAGCATGCCAATGGTTCAATCATTGCAGCTTCTTCAAAACTTAGAGAGTCAGAAATTTTTAAAACACCACCATGAGAAACATTCCATGCAGGTACAACATATTCTTCAGATAAACCACATGGAGACAAATTAGTTTCAGAGTATTTTTTACACATTGTTTCATTACCGTGATTACAAAAACTACAATCGTAGCAAGAAACATGATGATGAGTAAATACCCTATCGCCTTTTTTAAAATTAGTTACATCAGAAGCAGCATCTAAAATTATTCCTGCAGGTTCATGGCCAAGACGCATTGAAGGTTGACCATAGTTACCAAATACTTTTTCTAAATCAGAACCGCAAATACCACATGCATGCATTTGAACTAAAATTTCACCAGAAGATAAAACAGGTTTTTGGGTATCATCAACAGAAATAACAGATGGTTCTTTTACAGAAGCAGTTTTCATGGTATGACATTAAGAAATTGAGTATAAGATGTTTAACTTGTATATGAGATTAGACGCCAAGGATCTTCTTTAACATTAATCTATAATTAACTTCAGTTTTTTCACTTCCTGCAGCAGGTAATGCAAAGACAAGAGTAGATTTTTCTGCTCTAAGGGTAGTTAATTCATCATTAATTGATGACGTAATATCATCACTAACTAAAACTAATCCAACATCAGAATCATCAGTTAATTTTGTTATTTCCACTAAAGCCTGATTAGGAGTTTCAGTAATTATACCAGGAATTCCTGCAAATTGGAAACTTGTTACAAAGGATTTACTGCCAACAGTAAATATTTTCATAGTTAGAATTTTCTTTATTCTAATTTAACCCTTTTTGGGAAGCAATGGATCAAGAAAGATTGATTTACTTTAGAAAATTATAGTGTTTATGGCAGAAATTGATACTCAAAAAGATGTTTATTTGTTCCTACACGGAAGAATGGATCTTAAAGAAAAAGCAATGAATGCTCTAATTACAAAAGGATTCACAAATGAAAAAGTCATAATGGCATTACCAACAAAAGTTGGCAATGTAGGAGATTATATGGCAATGTTGTGGATGCCACCAAATCCAGATCACATAAAGATTCAACAAATTACTAAAGTTGATCAAGTGGAACCAGAAGGAATGGTGGGTCTTTGGAAAGGAGTTTCAAAAGACGATATAGATACAGTTCAACTATAATTCGTTAACTAAATCCAGCACCAAAATCAGTGCCTTGTTTTAAGACATCACTGGATTCTGAACTTTTTAATTTTCTATAAAGTAATGTTTCATAAACAATTTTCATTGCTTCTTCATCTTCAACATTACAATCAGATTTAATTTGATTTTTGTATTTTTCTAATTTTATAATATCCTGTTCATCAGCAGAAATATCATCGTGGACCATTAGATTTGCAATTTTTTCAATTTCTAAATTTTGTTTGTACTCATCCATAGTATTACATATAATTTCTAGTTATTATACATTTTAAAAAAAATAATTAAAGATCAGAAATTAGACCAGATAAAAAATCACTAAATTCATCATCAGAAAAAATAATTTGTTCAATTTTATTTTCATGTTTAGCAAATTGTGCAGATTCTAAATGATAACAAGAAGTTTTGCCATGTAAATCACCAAAATAAAATCCAGGACAAGAACAAAAACCACCAACAGGATCAATCCAATGTTCCTCTCCTTTTCCAACTACAGTCCAAATTTGTCTTTGACTAGGCTCAAAAAGATGTAGTTTTACACGTTTTTCAGAAACTAATAATTCAATTCTATCAGGATCTTTACTCACATTACTTTATGATGCAGCACAGGTATAACTTTGATGTTTCAAAAATAATAGTTTTTAAAAAATAAAAATATAAAATATTAAAAATAATTACTCAAACGCATCATAGGGTTCAATAGATTCCACAGTAGTTTTATTGTCTTTAAGCCATTCTAAGGTTTTTACAAAAGAATCTGCAAGTTCAATTGTAGTTAACACAGGGATACCTAATTCTAAAGATTTTCGTCTAATTTGGTATTCATCATCTAGCATTCCAACATATTTTTCTAAAGTTGAAGTACTAGGAATATTAATTATAAAATCAATTTTTCGGTCATAAAGCAAATCAGAAATATTAGGTTTTCTTTCAGGTTCTGAGATTTTATGAACAATTTCAATTTGTCCTATTTTTTCTTCAAAAAATTCTGCAGTATGTTCAGTTGCTAAAATTGTAAATCCTAAATTTTTAAGTTTTGCAATTGAAGATAGTAATTTTTCTTTATTTTCTGAACCTCCAACAGTTACAAGTGCAGATCCTTTACTAGGTAAATTATAGCCTACAGAGGTTAGCCCCTTTGACAATGCATCATAGAAACTATTTCCAAAACAGGCAGCTTCTCCAGTGGATTGCATTTCAACACCCAATGCAATATCTGCACCTTCTAGTTGCATAAAAGAAAATTGAGGAACTTTAATTCCATAATTAGTAATTTTTTGCCATTTATTTTCAGGTATGTTAGGAAGAGGTTTATTCAGTATAGCCTTAGATGCCAAAGAAATTAAGTTTAATTTTACAAGTTTAGAAACAAAAGGCATTGACCGTGATGCTCGAATATTAAGTTCAATCACATAGACATGTTCATCATAAACCAAAAATTGAAGATTAAATGGTCCACGAACATTAAATGTTAATGCAATTTTTTTTGTATACTCAGTAATAGTTTCAATTATTTTATTACTTAATCTCCAAGGAGGAATCACCATCATAGCATCACCAGAATGAACTCCCGCACTATCAATATGTTCAACAATTGCACCAATTACAACTTGTTCTCCATTACTAACTCCATCCACATCAACTTCAAGTGAATTTAACATGAATTTAGAAATTACAACAGGATGATCAGGGGATACATCAGTAGCTTCTTTGACATATGTTTTTAATTCATCTTGAGACCAAACAACTTTCATTGCAGCTCCAGATAAAACATATGAAGGTCTAACAAGCACAGGGAATTCAACATCTTGTGCAAAACTTTTAGCTTCATTGAGATTTGAAAATGCTTGCCAACGTGGTTGTGGAATGTGAAGTTTATCAAGTTCAGCACTAAATTTTGAACGATCTTCAGCTCTATCAACATCATGTGCACTAGTTCCCAAAATTTCTATACCATGTTGTGCTAGTCCAGGAGTAAGATTATTTGCAGTTTGTCCGCCAACACATGTAATGATACCTTTTGGATTTTCAAATTCAGTAATATCTAAAATTCTTTCTTGAGTTAACTCTTCAAAGTAAAGTCTTGTACAAATATCATAATCAGTTGAAACAGTTTCAGGATTACAATTTACTACACAAACATTTTTTTCGCCATTTTCCTGTAGTCCCCAAACCATGTTGACAGTACCCCAGTCAAATTCAACACTGCTTCCAATTCTATATGGACCTGCACCAAGTACAATTATTGCTTTTTCATCTTTAGGTATTGTAACATCATTAGAATGTCCACCATAAGTTAAGTACAGGTAATTGGTAACAGCAGGCCACTCAGCAGCAAGGGTGTCAATTTGTTTTACAGACGGAATTACGCCTAAATTTTTTCTTAATGTGCGTATTTCATCAGGAGTTGTATCTTTGGCACGTGCAATTTGTTTATCAGCAAAACCCATTTTTTTAGCCTCCCAAAGCAGAGATTCATCCAGATCTGAATTTTTTAATTTATCTTCAATATTTACAATATTTTGAATTTTTTCTATAAACCAAGGATCAACTGTAGATAATGCATAAATCCGTTTTACTGAAATTTTCATTTTAAGTGCAATTGCAACATGATAAAGAATATGATCATCATGATGAGAAAGTTTGTGTTCAATTTCTTCTTCAGTATATCTAACACCATTAGTACGATTCAAAACTAAACCATCATTTCCAATATCCAACATTCGAATTGCTTTTTGAAATGATTCCTCAAAAGTTCTACCAATAGCCATAACCTCACCAACAGATTTCATAGTAGGTCCTAGTCTTCGATTTACAAGTTCAAACTTTTCAAAATCCCATCTAGGATGTTTGCATACAATATAATCTAACGAAGGTTCAAAACAAGCAGTAGTATTTTGTGTAATTCTATTTACAAGTTCAGATAAATTGTATCCCAATCCAATCTTTGCAGACATGTATGCCAACGGATATCCAGTTGCCTTACTTGCAAGTGCAGATGAACGTGAAAGACGAGGATTAATTTCAATAGCAACATACCTATCAGAATCAGGATCAAGAGCATATTGAATATTACATTCTCCAACAATTCCAACATGTTTTGTTGCACGTAATGCAGCAGTACGCAACATATGGTATTCATGATTATCAATAGTTTGAGATGGTGCAACTACAATGTTATCACCAGTATGTACTTTCATAGAAAGAACATTTTCCATATTACAAACAATTACGTTGTTTCCATCATAATCTTGCATTACCTCATATTCAATTTGTTTCCAATGTCCAATGTATTCCTCAACTAATACCTGATTAACGAGACTAGCCTTTAGACCTCGTTCAACAATTTCATGAAGTTCAATTTCATTATAAGCAACACCGCCACCTCTACCACCTAAAGTATATGCAACTCGGACAATAACAGGATAAGATAATTCCTCTGCAGTCTTTTTTGCATCCTCAAAATTATTTACTGTACGACTTTTCAATACAGGCATTCCACATTGTTTCATGGAGTCCTTGAAGAGTTGTCTATCTTCAGTATTTTTAATTCCAGAGATTTGAGTTCCAAGTACTTTAACACCATATTTTTGTAAAATTCCAGCATCATCAAGATTTACCCCACAATTTAGTGCAGTTTGACCGCCATATGCCAGCATAATTCCATCAGGTCTTTCTTTTTCAATAATGGATTCAACATATTCAGCATTTACAGGAAGTAAATACACTTTATCTGCAAATCTAGTATCAGTTTGTATTGTAGCAACATTTGGGTTTATCAGTACACTATTGATTCCATCTTCATGTATTGCTTTAAGACATTGACTTCCAGAATAATCAAATTCTCCAGCTTCGCCAATTTTGATTGGACCACTTCCAAGTACAAGTATTTTTTTTAGAGATTCATTCTTAGGCAATTTTTTTTAACTCCATTAAATTTTTTAATTCTTCAAAAATAAATTTACAATCATTAGGACCAGGAGAAGCTTCTGGATGAAATTGGACTGCAAAACAATTTTGATTTTTATGTTTTATTCCTTCAACGGTATGATCATCCGCATTTGTAAACCATAAATTAAAATCAGATTTTTCAAGAGACTCAGGAGTAATACCGTAACCATGGTTTTGGCTAGTTACATAGACTTGATTATTTTCAAGATTAACACAAGGTTTGTTTTGTCCCCTATGACCATACTTTAATTTGTAAGTTTCAGTATTTCCAGCAATACCAATAATTTGTGCACCTAAACATATACCCAATGTAGGAATATTATTTTCAATTAATTTTTTTACAGCGGTAATTGTGTCAGGACATTTTTGTGGATCACCAGGACCACTACTAAGTACAACTCCTTTTGGCTTGTAAGACATTATTTTTTCATAAGAAGTATTCCAAGGAACTAAAATTACTTTATAGCCGATTTCTCGAATATTTCTTATAATTGCATTTTTGGCACCGGTATCCACAATAACAACACACTGTTCTTGATCACCGTAAATTTTTTCATGTTCTGTAGATACAACATCCATAAATTGTTCAGAGTCATAATGAGTTGCAGATGCAAGTTGTTTTTTGATATCTTCAACATTAATTTCAGAATCAGATACAACTAATGCAGCCATCATAACACCACTATTTCGAAGCTTCATAGTTAATGCACGAGTATCAATTCCAGAAATTCCAGGAATTTTTTCATTATACATCCACTCATCTAAGGTCATTGATAGATTCCAATGACTTGCAGTTAAAGATAATTCATGAACTACCAATCCACGAACTTGAATTTTTGAAGATTCAAAAAATTTAGAAATTCCATCTTCATCATTAATTGAAGGATCAGGAACACCGTAATTTCCAACTAATGGATATGTTAAAGTCAGTAGTTGGCCATTGTATGAGGGGTCAGTAAGAGCTTCAGTGTAACCCACCATTCCAGTATTAAATACAATTTCACCAAAAGTTGTTGTAGAAAAACCAAATCCTTCACCATCAAGAACAGTTCCATCGTCAAAAATTAGCTTCCCAAACTTTTTTGCGTGATTTGATTTTTTTGTAGTAATTGTGAACCCTCGTAAAGTCCTAATCGAAGTGAATTTAAGTTTTATGTGAAATACAGATAAAAAAATTGATCGCGCTAAAAAGTCAAGCAATCAGAGTGCTTGGAACTCTTCGCTCCATTTATGATAAGCACGAATCATTTCAGTAGAAACACTTGGTTTTCGTCTAGACATGATATCTTTGAAATCAGCAGTGGTGAGTTCTCGTGGCTGTATTGGATCTTCACCCTCAATAGGTTCATGGTAATTAGGATCATTGAAAATTTCATGAACAGTCTTGATTTGTGCTGCCTGACAAACATCCTTGATGTCACTTGCACTGTATCCATCAAATAATTTGGCAAGTTGAGTATTGTCAAGATTATAATTTTTATTTAGAGGTGCAGTGTATTGTGAAAAGAGACTTTCTCTAGCTTCAAGTGTAGGTAATGAAACATAAATTCTCTTTTGAAATCTTCTAAGGAAAGGAGTGTCAAGACTCCAAGGTTTGTTAGTAGCTCCGACAACATAAAGCATCAGTTGTTTTCCTTTACCATTTACACCATCCATTTCAGTAAGGAATTGATTTCTAGATCTAACTTCTCCACCAACTTCACTGTTTCTAGCACCAAGTAGAGAATCAACTTCATCAACAAATAAAATTACAGGTTTACCTTCTTTCTCAGCATATTTTCTAGCCATAGTAAATAATTTTGAAACATTTTTTTCAGCTTCTCCTAACCATTTACTCATCAAAGAAGACGCATCAACATTAATGAAATAACCATCCATCTCATTTGCAGTTGCAGCTGCGAGCATAGTTTTTCCAGTTCCAGGTGGACCATAGAGTAACATGCCTTTTGGCCATCCGAGAGGAAATAGATCAGGTCTTTTTGTAGGATAAACAATAGATTCACGTAGTGCACTTTTAGCCTCATCTAATCCAATAACTTGATCCCAAGTTACATCAGGTTTTTCTTTCATCACAAGATCTTCAAAATCATTTTCATTTTCTTGTCTTTTTACAGATGCTTTTTGGTCAGATTCAGAAGCTTTAGGATCTACTGCAGGTTCTACACCATGTGATTGTTGTAAGGCACCAATTCGATTATGATACGAATTACATCTATCTTTGTAGATATTATTTAATTTACTATTTGGATATAATTGTAATAATTTTACAAGAGCGTCAATTGCATGCTGGTAATGAGTAATAGCCATTCCACGTGCACCTTGGGAATCAAATTTTATTGCCTCAGAAGCATATTTGCTTGCTGTATTTTCTAATTCTTGTGGTGCCAAACTCATATCAATTACCTTGTATTATGTTCTGAAGAATTTTGTTGGTATCCTACAGTGTTAACCTCTGTCACAAAATTGGTTAAATTAATTCCACCTGTTTCATGCTGATTGTAGTCAGGACCATCACAATAATTTTTTTTAAGGTTAGATTCATTGTCAATGCGCATATGCAAATCTTTGACTTTGTTAATAGAATCTTCAGCTGAAAGGATTAATTCAGAAATTTCATCATCTAAATTACTCATGGAATTAGCGGTATCTGTAATAATAGAGGTAAAATACTGTAAAATTGAACGCATTTCCTTCTTATCAGCATATTTGCATAGCATGAAATCAGCAATTCCAACAATCTTGTCTAAATCTTGTAATTCATCTAAACTTAATTTATCAATATTATTAGTATCAGAGGATTTTACTTCAGATAATTTTTTATCAATGATTGAAGAAAGTGAACGAATACGTTCAATATCCTTTAAAAAATTACGTTTAGAATTAAGCAGTGTCAAACATTAGATAATTTAAAAAAATCAACAAGAGGATACTGCTTATTTAATTTAGAGTCTGCCATCAATTTTACTTCATCAAGTAACATTGTAGATTTATCATTATATTTACTAAAATCAAATCTTGCCTTAGTAAGAGCTGCAGAATCCAATACAATACTACCTAAATGTACAGATAATTCAGATAGTTTTTGACTAGAAATAGGAGAAATAACAAATAGTTTAGCACTAACAGTTCTAATCATAGGAATAGAAGAAGGTAAAATTTTAGGAATGCTATGTATTCCAGAGATAGAACCAATTTGATTTTTAATTTGAAGTAATACATCCAAAGAAAAAACTACCTGTTGCTCCAATCTTATACTTTTGAGATGAGAGTTATCCATTTCATTAAAATCAGTAACAAGGTATTGATTTAAATTTTTTAAATCAATTCTTTGTTTTTCAAGAACGTCAATAATGCCAGTCAGTAAATTAATAGAATAATCTAATCGAGGTACAAGCGTTACAGAATGAGAAATATTTTCAAATTCTAATGTGTCAATACTACATTTTACTAACATGCTATATTGTTAAAGCATATTTTGTATTTGAGGGCAGTGTAACAATTATTTTAGTAACCATAGTTACACCTACCAAGGGATACAATTTTGAAAAAAATTAAGCATTTGTGTAAAGGAATTTAGCTCTCAATTTTACCTAATAAGAAATCAAGAAATAACATGGTAAATGAGCAAGTATTAACAGTCAGTTTAGAGGAATTTGGGCTCAGTAAATATGAATCTCAGGCATATGTAGCACTAATCTCCAAAGGAACCATTTCAGCAAGTGAATTAGCATATTATTCTGAAGTTCCAAGAACAAAAATTTATCCAACTTTATTAAAATTAGAAAATAAAAAATTAGCCATTATATCAAAAAGTAAGCCAATAATGTGTACTGCGATTTCACCAGAGGATGCATTTGATGGAGTGATTCATGAACAAATTAATAAAATTAATGCCATGAATACACTAGTATCTAATTTAAAAAAAACAAGTGAAGAAAGTAGAAAGTCAAGAGGTTCAGAAGAAAAAAGGTATTTCCATATTGGTGCAAATAAAGTATTGACTCAACTTCAAACAATGATTGAAGGATCAAAATTATCAATTAAAATTATGACAGACCAAGGAGGGTTTGGATTACTAGCTGAATGTAAGGAACAACTTGTAGGAGTAATTCGTAGAAATCTAGATGTTAAAGTAATTATTCCATCAACACAAATTTGTTCAGAATCATATAGAGCAATTCCAGATGGGGTAGAAATTAAAACATCAGACATCACACAAAATTGTTTTATTTTTGATGAAACTGAATTATTAATGATAAATAATGACAACGGAAAAGGCGCAATATTTTCATCAACAGAAATATTAGGAGTTAATCAAGAAAAAGTATTTTCAAATATTTGGAAAAATTCAATTAAAACAAAGGTTGTAGCCGACATGACAAAAGCAGATGCACAGGAAATTTATAAAATTATAAAAATCATTAATGAAACAGGTTTGAGGTATATTCTAAATTCTACAAGAGAATCAAAAAAACTAGAAATAGACTTTCTAAAATTATTAGAAAAAAATGGAATGCAATTAAAATCAAAATCACTAGATGATATTATTGAAATAATGGACGCAATTATACAAATTACATGTTCAGGGCATGTTAATTTTGAAGCAAATACAAAAAATATTACAATAGAATCAAAACTGAATAATGGATATTCATTACCATGGGTTTCAATTTTAGAAGAATATTTACAAAAACAAGGTTACAAAACAAGAACAGTATACCAAAATAATTCCACTAAAGGGGAAAAAACACACATCAAAATAAGTAAAAACTAAAAACAGCCCCAAAAAAGAACATAATATTGATTGAAGAAAAATTAAAAACATTAGAAATCACACTTCCAACCCCTCCAACTCCAGCAGGTTCCTATGTTCCTGCAATAAAAACAGGTAATTTGCTATTCATCTCCGGACAAATTCCAATGGAAGATGGTAAAGTAATCTTTACAGGAAAAGTTACAGATGATAATATAGAAACAGCTAAAAAATCAGCAAAAATGTGTGCAATTAATCTTTTAGCTCAAATGAAAAGAGAATTAGGTAGTTTAGACAAGGTTACAAAAATTGTTAGAATATCAGGATTCGTAAATTCAGATCCAGAATTTTACCAGCATCCTAAAATAATTAATGCAGCATCAGATCTATTCTTTGAAATATTTGGGGATAAAGGAAAACATTCTAGAATTGCAGTTGGGGTATCTTGTTTACCATTAAATTCAATGACAGAAATAGATGCCATAGTTGAATTTTCAGAATAAAGTTAAACTAATTTAAAAATTAACAAATAATCAGAAAAATTATTTAATTTGTTTATTTAATTCAGTGATGAATTTCTTAATTTTTGGTTTTGGAACTACTGCACCACATGCTTTATCATGTCCGCCACCAGAACCACCAAGACTAGTAGCTAAAAGATTTACAATTCTTCCCAAGTGAACTTTACAATTTTTAGAACCACGAACAGATACAGCATAAATTCCATGATCAACTCTTTCTTTGTATGCAACACCAACATCTTTTCCAGATAAACCCATTACAAAATTAACAGCACCACTGGCACCAGAATCTAAAATTTCCATATAGCCAAGATTACTCATTGTTTTCATTCCTTTTTTGACTTTAGCAATGATTTGAGATAATTTTTCTACCTGAATCTGTGCAAATTCAAAAGTATTAGGAATATCATGAGGAAATTTAGAATCAGCTAATTCTTCAACCAAGTATTGTAAGTAATCAGGTTCTCTTTGATGTCCAACAATATTGTATGTCATGGTAGTTGCACTAATCAAAGCAAATTGTCTATCATAAATTTGAAGTAATTTTGAACCTAGAGGTCTATCTTCCATATAATCAGTAATAGCAGCACATGTTGCTACAAAAGAAGCATGATCATTTAATTTTGTTTTGTATGCAGCATACACTTGAACAGTAGTACATTCATTGATATCGTGAATAACTTTTACCTTGAGTTTTTTCAAAGCAGTTACAACAGTTGGATCAATATCATGATGATCAATGTAAGTTACGGAAACTTTATTTTTTCTAAGTCGACTCATGATATCAATAAATTCATCTTGTGTTTTTTTACTTAAACCCAAATCACAGATGAATAAAGATTTTAATTTTTCATCAGATACTACTTGGTTTAATGCTTCCATTTGACCAGGATAATCTACTAAAATAGAATCACCACCAAAAGCTTGTCGAATTAATGCAGCTGAACTAATTCCATCACAATCTTCTTTATGGGAAATACAAATAACTTTAGTTCGTTGTGATGTTGCCGGTTTTTTAGTTGCTACTTTCTTAGTTGCCGGTTTTTTAGTTGCTACTTTCTTAGTTGTTACTTTTTTAATAATTTTATTTTTAGATACTACCAATATATTATCAAATATCAGATACCCTCATTTAAATGAAGAAAATAAAAATATAATTTTTAAAAAGATTTTTCAATACTAGGAGAAATTAATGAATCAGAATTTACATAAATATGGTAGAATGACTCACCATCAAGTTGAGTTTGATAATCAATTTCTTGAATTTTTTCTAATTCTTCAGGAGAAGCATTTAAGACCAATTCATCTAACTGTTGTAAATTTTTACGTTCTTCAGCATTCATTAATTTTTAATTAAAAATTGAAATTTATGAACAAAAGTTGCCATATTAGACTAATTGGTAAATTTAGTAGACATAATTTTGGAAAAAACATAATAGAAGAATTTTGATAGGCTCATTATGGAAACCAAAAATATAGGACTTAGAGGAATAGAGGTAGCAGATACCAAAATATCAAATATTGATGGTGGAAAAGGAAAATTAATTTATCGAGGATTTGATATCTTAGATCTCACAAAAAATTCAACTTTTGAAGAAACAGCATATTTGCTAATTTATGATAGTCTACCAACTAAGAATCAATTAAATGAATTTAATACAAAATTAATCGAAGCCAGAGAAATACCAAAACAAATGCAAAAAAATATGGAGAATTGGAGAAAGGATGCAGATCCTATGGATATGCTTCAAGCATTTGTATCAGCACTTGCAGGGTATTATGATGAAGAATTTTCCAGTAAAGAAGCAAGTTATGATAAAGCAATAAATCTAATTGCAAAAGTTCCAACGATAATTGCAAGTTGGCAAAGGATTAGAAATAGTTTAGAAGTGATTAATCCAGATCCATCATTGAGTCACGCTGCAAATTTTCTATACATGATGTCAGGGGAAAAACCAGATATTGAAGTTGAAAAAATATTTGATACCTGCTTAATATTGCATGCAGATCATACATTTAACGCATCGACATTTACAGCAAGGCAAGTGGCATCAACAAGAGCACACATGTATTCAGCAGCAAGTGCAGCAATCGGGGCACTCAGTGGCGAATTACATGGAGGTGCAAATACAGAAGTAATGAAAATGCTATTAGAAATTTCTCAAATTGATAATGTGCAATCATGGATAAAAGAGAAATTAATGCAAGGAGAAAAAATTATGGGAATGGGACATGCAGTATACAAAACATATGATCCTAGAGCACAAGTTTTAAAAGAATTATCAAGAAAATTAGCTGCTAAAGGTAAGGAACCATGGTTTGAAAGAACTGAAAAAATTGAAACTGCAACAATATCTGAAATGAAATTACAAAAGAATAAGGACATTTATCCAAATGTAGATTTGTATAGTGCATCAATTTACTATATGCTAAAAATTCCAATGGACCTTAACACTCCAATTTTTGCAATTTCAAGAGTTGTAGGATGGGCAGCACACATCATTGAAGAAAAATTTGCAGAAGCTGCACCAAAAACAGCACTCTATAGACCAAAAGCGGTGTATGTAGGAAAATATTGTGGGCCTGAAGGATGCGAATACAAAGAGTTAGATTTAAGAAAATAATTACTAATTTCTTGTACTAAGCCATTCCTTTGCCTTAGAATTAACATCATGTTTGTATAAAACTTCAAAAACCATATCATAAAATGTGATACCTTTTTGTTGAGCCTGATTGTCCAACCACTTTATTCCATCGGATAATTCTGGATCATGCTCAGAAAATTCAACTAATTCATCAACCATTTTTGAAAAGAATGCCTGTGATTCGATCATATGTACACATTTTAAACTATGATCATAAACGGAGTATTCAAAAGATATAGACTAAAGAGAATTTTTTGGTTGACAAATGGAACACATTCTATACTTAGACGGTAATTTTAACAATATTTCATGGATAATTCAAACAAATGAGGCAGTAATGACTCAAAGTAGAAAACATACAGAAAATCATAAAAATAAAATTACAAAAATACAATCAAAATATGTTGCATTGCATGCAGCGTTATTTTGGGGGATTGGAACATTTATCATAAAAAATGAAGATATCATAAAAATAAAATTAGATGAAAAAATAATGTATGAACATTTAAAATTAAAAATAATTGCAGATGATGATTTCATTAAAAATAAAATAAAATTTATTCAAATGTTCATAAAACAAAGAAAACTAAAAGTAGAATTTGAAATAATAAATTTAGAAAACAACTTAGCTACAAAAGAATTAGAATGAAAGAGATTAAGACCGAAAACGAGAAGTTACTCGGTGAGATCTCTCAATTGTAATTACAAATTTAATTAAAACAATAAACCATAAAACCAATTATTGTTAAACAAGATTAACAACAGTCAATGTTAAATTACAGCGATCATATGAAAATTGCAAAAGATGTTTCAAATTCATGTAAATATTTCAAAAATATCTAAAAACAGTCTCTGAAGTAAATAATTATGGCAAATTTGTTAGTATTAGTAAAAAATGAACGATTAGATTTATTTACTATCCATCTAGGAATTGATCAATTATGGCAAGCATAGACAAAATAGCAATTGTAGTTACTTTAGCAGTAGTATTAATTGCAGTTGGAGTTGTAGCAGTGGCAAATTCTGCCGATAATGCAGCACCGACACAGCAAATGAATACCGATGCAGTAGATGCAAAAGCCGAATTAAAAGCTGAACTTAAAGCAGAAGCAAGAGCCGAAGCAGCAGCAGAAGCAAGAGCAGAAGCAGCAGCAGCAGCAGGAGCCGAAGCAGCAGAAGCAAGAGCAGATTCTAAAGCAGCAGAAGCAAGAGCAGAAGCAGATGCTAAAGCAGCAGCAATACAAGCTAAAGCATCAGTAGCAGCTAACGCAGGTCCACAAACACACATCGTGGAAACTGCAATGGGAAGTGGAGCACCAGGATGTGAAACATCTAATGCATGTTACCTACCACAAGACATCACCATTAGTACTGGAGATACAGTACAATGGGATAACGTAGACAACGCAGCTCATACAGTAACAGGTGGTAGTCCATCAGAGGGTCCATCTGGAGTATTTGACAGCAGTCTACTAATGGCAGGATTGGATTATTCATTCACATTCAATGATGCAGGTAGTTACGATTACTTCTGTATGGTCCATCCTTGGATGGTCGGTAGTGTTACAGTTAACTAACCCAAAAAAAATTTTTCCTTTTTTCTATTTTATTTGATTTTTACGTATAGTTCGATTGTATGCAACACCAAACCTATGAGTTTCATCTCGAGCATATTGTAAAATTTTTAATGATTCTTTATGTTTAGGAATTACAATAGGATCTTTAGTTTTTGGAAGATAAACTTCTTCATTTTCTTTTGCTAAAGATATGCAAGGTAGTTTTATTCCAAGAGATTCTAAAGATTTCAAAGCTGCACTTAATTGTCCTTTGCCACCATCAATTAGAATCAGATCAGGTAGTGTAGAATTTTCTTCAAGCAATCGATAATATCTTCTTTTAATAATTTCTCCAATCATTCCAAAATCATCTCTTCCAGTGATTGTTTTAATTTTGAATTTTCTATATCCAGATTTGTTTGGAATTCCGCCTACAAAACTAGACATAGAACCAACAGCAAATTCAGCACCATGATTAGAAATATCAAAACATTCAATGATGTTAGGTAGTGTAGGCAAATTTAGAATTTCTTGTAATTCAACTAATCCAGGGTTAGCACCTTTTGAATGAATTAATTGAATATTTTTTAAAATTAAATTCATAATATCATTTTTCTTACCTCTAGTTGGAGTCATAATTTTTACAGTAAATCCAGATTGTTTAGATAATAACGATTCTAGTAATTCTTGATTTTCAGGAAGTTCATTAAGAATAATAAATTTTGGGATTTTATGTGTAGAATAATATTGATAAAGAAAATTTGAAAATGAATTATCGCCGACTAAATCAAAAAAGAATTTATCGCTATCTCGGATTACTCCATTAATCATTCTAAAATTCATGATTGTTGCAGTTTGTTCTTGAATTCCAATACCAAAATATTCTTCATCAGAATTTTTGACATATTCCATTTTTTGTTTAGTTTGAAGACTTCCAAGCCTAATTAGGGTATCACGAATATCTTTTGCACGCTCAAATTGTTGAGATTCAGCAGCCTGGTACATTTCATCTTCTAATTTTTTTGTAAAAATTTTAGTATCATTTTTACCCTTAAGAACAGCCTCCAATTTGTTTACATGTTCAGGATATTTTTCTTCTGCACTCTTAAATTCACAAGGACCTTCACAGTTACCCAAATGATATTCAAGACATACTTTTTTTGGTAGAGTTTTACAAATTCTTATTTGAAATGCTTTTCGTAAAGTTCCAATTGTAAGTAATTTTGAACTTCCCTGAGTAAAAGGCCCATAGAATTTTCCTTTTCCTAAAAATTTGCCGTCTCTTGTTCGTCGAGCAACTAGTAATCGAGGAAATTTTTCATCAGATAATCGTAAGTACGTGTATCGCTGTTGATCTTTTAATTCAATATTAAATCGAGGTCTATATTTTTTAATCATGTTAGATTCTAAAAGAAAAGCTTCACTTTCATTATCAGTTAAAACAAATTCGATCTCAAAAATATTTTCAACTAATTTTTGAGTTTTATAATTTTGGTTTTTATTGAAATAAGAACGAACACGGTTTTTCAAATTTTTTGCTTTCCCAATATAGATAATTTTTTTATCAGAATCTTTCATTAAATAAATACCAGGGTCAGTAGGAATAATTATTTTAGAAATATCAAACGTCATTTTTCAATAATTTTTTTAAATATTTTCCAGTATAGCTTCCAGGTGATTTTGAAACATCAGAAGGGGTACCAATAGTCACAATACGACCCCCTTCATCCCCACCTTCAGGTCCTAAATCAATTAACCAATCTGAATTTTTGATGATATCCATATTATGCTCAATTACAACAACAGTATTTCCAAGATTTACTAACCGGTTTAAAACATCCAATAATTTTTGAACGTCAGCAAAATGTAATCCAGTGGTAGGTTCATCAAGAATATACAGAGTCTTCCCAGTACCGCGTTTAGACAATTCAGAAGCAAGTTTTACACGTTGAGCCTCACCACCAGACAATGTAGTAGATGATTGTCCAAGTTTGATATATCCTAAACCAACATCGTTAACAGTTTGTAGTTTTCTTTGAATTGAAGGGATATTTTCAAAAAAAGTTAATGCTTCGTAAACAGTCATTTGTAAAACATCAGAAACATTTTTTCCTTTGTATAACACAGATAATGTTTCAGAATTATATCTTTTTCCTTTACATTCATCACACTTTACATATACATCAGATAGAAATTGCATTTCAATTTTTTTAACACCATCACCCTCACATGCAAAGCATCTTCCATCAGCAACATTAAATGAAAATTGTCCTGGTTTGTATCCACGTTCTTTGGATAAAGCAGTGTTAGAATATAATTCACGTATAGGAGTGAAAGCACCAATGTAGGTTGCAGGGTTTGAACGAGGGGTTCTACCAATAGGAGATTGATCAATAGCAATTACTTTATCTATATTATCTAAGCCAGAAATTTCTTTATGATCACCAGATCTAATATGAGTTTTAGAAAAATGATTTTCTAGGCTTTTGAGTAAAATGTCATTGATTAAAGTAGATTTTCCAGAACCGGATACACCAGTTACAGATACAAAAAGTCCTAAAGGAATTTCAACATCAATATTTTTTAAATTATTTTCAGATGCACCTTTAATAATTAATGAACCGTCAGGTTTACGAATTTTATTTTTTAAAATAATTAAAGAATTATCTTTAAGGTAAGTTCCGGTTACAGATTTAGTTGTCTGTAAGATTTTTTTGATGGTTCCTTCAAAAACTATATTTCCACCATGTACTCCAGCCCCAGGACCTAAATCAATTATCCAATCTGAATTTCGTATAACTTCCTCGTCATGCTCCACAACAATGACAGTATTACCAAGATTTCGTAGCTTATTTAGCGTTTTAATTAACCGTGCATTGTCGCGTTGATGTAATCCAATTGTAGGTTCATCAAGTACATACAAAACGCCAGTAAGATTAGAACCAATTTGAGTAGCCAATCTAATTCTTTGAGATTCACCACCAGACAATGTAGAACTAAGGCGATTTAATGTAAGATAATTTAGACCCACATTAATTAAAAACTCTAAGCGTTCTTTAATTTCCTTAAGAATATCTCTTGCAATATGTTGCTCAGTTTCAGTTAATTTCAAATTAGAAAAAAAATCAAAGCAATTAGTAATAGATAAATCACATACATCCATTATTCCTAAATCATTAATTGTAACTGCAAGGGATTCAGGTTTTAGTTTTTTACCATCACATGTGGTACAATGAGTATCACGCATAAACTGTTTAAGCCATTCACGTTTGGATTCAGAATCAGTTTCTACAAAAACACGTTGAAGGTTGACAAGTACACCCTCAAATGCATTAGTATATTTCCATGAGGAGTCTCCAGATTTAGAACTATATTGAAAATCAATTAAATCAGAAGTGCCATGTAAAATAATTTCAAAATGTTTTGGTTTTATTTTTTCAATGGGAGTCATTAAATCAAATCCAAATTTTTCACCAACAGTTCTCAATGCTTGTCTTCTGAATGCAGAAAATCTTCCACTCCAAGGAACAATGGCACCTTCTAAAATAGATTTAGATTTATCAGGAATTACTAAAGCAGGATCAAACTCCATTTTAACTCCCAATCCATTACATGTTTTACACAATCCAAAAGGAGAGTTAAAGGAAAAATTTCTAGGTTCTAATTCACCAATTGTTAATCCACAATGAGGACAAGCATTATTTTGTGAAAAGATTTTTTCAGATTTATCTGATGAGATCATCACGTCACCTTTTGATGCTTTAATTGCAGCTTGAATAGCCTCAAAAATTCTAGATCTTTCAGATTTACTTGTAGATATTCTATCCACAACAATTTCAATACTATGCCACTTCTGTCTATCCAAAGGAGGAATACCATCATCTAGGCTCAAAATTTCGCCATTTAGGCGTATTCTAGAGTATCCATCTTTTTTGATTTGCTCAAAGAGTTTCTCATAGGTGCCCTTTTTTCTTTGAATAAGCGGAGATAGAATTAATATTTTTTGTCCCGAAAAATCTTTGAGAACAGAATCACAGATTCTTTCAACAGATTGTGTAGATATTTTTCTTTTACAATTTGTACAATGAGGAATCCCAATTCGAGCAAAAAGCAATCTCATGTAATCATAAATTTCAGTGGTAGTGCCAACAGTAGAACGTGGATTTTTACTAGTAGTTTTTTGTTGAATTGCGATTGCAGGGGATAGTCCGTCAATAGAATCAACATCAGGTTTATCCATCATCTCCAAAAATTGACGAGCGTATGAAGAAAGAGATTCAACATATCTTCGTTGCCCTTCAGCATAAATAGTATCAAATGCTAAAGTAGATTTTCCAGAACCTGATAAACCACTAATTACAACTAATTTATTTTTTGGAATATCAACATCAATATTTTTTAAATTATGATGACGAGCACCTCTAATTTTTAATTTATTATCTATCATTTTTATATTCAATCTCCTTTTCTAATCTTTTAATTCTATCTCTACAAGAAATTGCTTGTTCAAAATCTAATTCTTCAGAATATTTTTTCATTTGAGCATCTAAATCAATAACATCATTTTTAAGATCATGTATTGATTTTAATTTAGATTCATCCAATACAATTTCTTGTTCAGGTACAGATTTCATAATTGTTGTAGGGGTTATTCCATGTTCTTGATTGTATAAAATTTGTTTTTTCCTACGACGTGTAGTTTCATCAATAGTATGTTTCATAGATTTTGTATTTGTATCAGCATACATTATTACAGTTCCAGATACATTTCTTGCAGCTCTACCACAAGTTTGAATTAAACTAGTAAAATTTCTCAAAAAACCTTCCTTGTCGGCATCTAAAATTGCCACAAGTGAAACTTCAGGAATATCTAAACCTTCACGTAAAAGATTAATTCCAACTAAAACATCAAATTCGCCTAGTCGTAATTGACGAAGAATTTCAGTACGTTGTAGTCCATCAATTTCAGAATGCATGTATCTAACCTTAACATCTTTTTTTGAGAGATATTCAGCTAAATCTTCAGCCATTCTTTTAGTTAATGTGGTAACTAAAACCCGTTCAGAATTCTTACATCGTTTATTTATTTCAGAAATTAAATTATCCATTTGATCTTTAGTAGGTCTAATTTCAATTTGTGGATCAAGTAAGCCTGTAGGACGAACTAATTGTTCAACAATTTTTGCAGATATTTTCTTTTCATAATCAGAAGGGGTAGCTGAAACAAAAATAGTATTTTGAATATATTCTTCAAATTCTTCAAATTTTAAAGGTCTATTATCATATGCACTAGGTAATCTAAATCCATATGTTACAAGTTTATCTTTTCGGGAATAATCACCTTTGTACATTGCATGTAATTGTGGTAATGTGACATGGGATTCATCAATCACCAAAAGATAATCATCACCAAAAAAATCCATTAAACAATATGCTTTATCACCTTCACTACGGCCATCAAAATGCCTCGAATAATTTTCAATCCCAGAGCAATAACCTAATTCCTCTATCATTTCTAAATCATAATTAGTTCTCATCTCAAGACGTTGTTTTTCAAGTTCATTCAATGTTGGCAAATGATGTTTTAGTTCATCTCTAATTGATGCGACAGCCCTTTTACTAGCATCCTTAGCAATTAGATAATGTTTTGCAGGAAAAATTGTCATTTGAGTTATTTTCTTTTTTTCTTTTAAGGACACATGATCAAGTAAAGTTATTTTTTCAATCTCATCGCCAAACATAGAAATTCTAACAATGTCCTCAGAATATGCGGGAGTGATATCAATTGTATCCCCTTTTACTCTAAAATTTCCAGGGGCAACTTCAACATCATTTCTTTCATATCGGGCATCAACTAATTTTCGAATTAAATCAGTTCGTTTAATTTCATCACCAGTACTAACTAGAATTGAAGAATCTTTCCATTCCTGAGGATTACCAAGAGAATAGATACAAGATACAGTTGAAACAATGATTGTAGGTTCTCCAGATAGCAACATTGCAGTTGCTTCTAATCGCAATTTTTCAATTTTTTCATTAATCTGAGTATCTTTTTCAATATAGGTATCAGTTTGAGGTAGATAACTTTCAGGTTGATAATAATCATAATAAGAAACAAAATAGCCAACATTATTTTTTGGAAAAAATTGTTTTAATTCTGTATAAAGTTGTGCTGCAAGAGTTTTGTTATGAGATATTACAAGTGTATTTTTACCAGTTCTAGCAATTACATTGGCAACTGAAAAAGTCTTACCACTTCCAGTAACCCCAAGTAAAGTTTGGACTGATTTTTTTTTAACTCCATCAACTAAAGCATCAATAGCTTGAGGTTGATCACCAGTAGGAGAATAATCAGAAACTAATTCAAATTTAGAGATTTGTTGCAATAGTTAGAATTACTAAAAACTGAATTTAAAGCAATGGTGATATCATGATAAAATTACCATATAGGTTCATCAACCATTCTCAATTCACAATTAATTTCTTCAAAACCCATAATCTTGAGAGTGTTTTTAGCAGTAGGTGAATTTTTTTTAAGAATTTTTTGAGCTAAATTCATCCTATCTTTTGAATTCATGTTTTGGCCAATCTTATATTTTCCATGAAGTGTTTGTGGAATTATTTTGATCACACTGACTGCATCCAAAACACGCATGTCAGATTGAAGTGGATCATAATATCCTTCAGGTTGATATTTTGTCATCAAACCATTTAGAGCTAAAGTTTTCTCATCTCGATCAGAAACTAGAGAACTAAGTCCTTTGATTACAACACTGATGTACAAAGTATCAGCTAAAGAAGCATTATGAGGATCTTCAAAATAAGATGGCAAAAATTCTAATTCTCTATCGACCTCAAAACCAACTTTATTATTTTTGGAAATATTATCTAACTTTTCACCTTTTACATGAGAGTGTATGTATACAGAATCATTAAGAAATACAAAATTCATTGGAATGATTTGAGGGAATCCATTTACATCGATACTAGAAATTCTTCCAACATGTTCTTGATTAAGAAATTCTTTTATTTTTTCATATGATTTAATTTTAAGAATATCAACAAGTTGCATAGGATAATTCTAACAAATAATATTATAAATTAAGATCGAAATATCAAGAAAAAAATACCTAAAATACAAGTAAGATTCAAAATCATCATGGATGATCCATACCTAAATGATTTGAGAGGAGAGTTTAACTCGTATTCAAGTCAATTAAAAAAATTAAATAAAAAACTTGTTAAAACAAATTCTACAGATGAGCAACTGGAGATAGTAGAACAAATTGATTTATTGGCAAATAGAATGGAAAATAATCAAAAACAGTCAGTTAAAGTAACAAAATCTAGATTAAAACAAAGAAAGAAAAAATCAAAAATATAAAATTAATCAGTATTCAATTCTTTTGTTAATTCTCGTATTTGGAGTATTTTACATCCCAATTCAGTACATTCATCTTTTGATTTATCATTCATACTAAGTAATCACAAAAATTGTCAAAAAGATAAAACATTCTAAAAATTGACTTGATTGATTCAAACTTTTCATTAATGTAAATTGCTAAATTTAGGATTAATCTAATAAAAATAATGACCCCAAATGAAGAGACAGAAGAAGCGACAAATAAAATCATAGAAATATTAAATGATTGGGGATCACAATCAAAATTTATCTGGTTTAAAGAATTACATAGAATAACAGATATCGATAAAGGTTTACTACGAAATATTCTCAATGAATTAAAAAAAACAAAGGAAGTTAAAGAAATGCATGGAACTAACAATAGAATATTTTTTAGTCTTAAAAGATACTATATCAAATGTAGAGACGTTGAATTTAGATTTAAGGGAAAAGTGATTATGTTAAAAGATGGAAGTAAAACAAAAATTGTCCAAGGTTCGACAAGTGGAACAGAGAGAACAAGAAAAAGAATACTCAAACAAAGAACTAAAAGAAAAGTAAAGCAGTTAGCAAAAAACAAGCATCAGCACAATTCACGGAATTGCTAAATATCCTGAAATTGTCTTTGAACTAATTTAGATTCAGCAAATTTAATTTTTTCAGACTCTGCTACATCTTCAGTCATATCAAACAAATTATGAAGTTTCATGTCAGGAATTAGTTCATCATTTTTTTCATCATTTAGAGCAAATTCAATGTCAACTAATATTTCTAAACTATCATCCAAAATATCAAGGCATTTCTTGACAGCGTCAGGGACATCGTCGTTCATAATAAGATTCAAGAAATTAACACAGTAAATAATGTTATAATAATTTAGGATTAAGCGAATTTTTGTTTATGTTTTTCACGTAATACAGGCATAACATGGCTTGCAAACTTGTCAATAGAACCAAAGTAATTCTTACCCCAGAATCTAATTACAAAGTGATTCACACCAGCTTCCATAAATCGCTCAAAAGTAGGAATAACATCTTCAGGAGTACCAACTGCAGTAGATGATCTTGCAATTTTATCTGGAATTTTAGTTGCAGCTTCTCGCATTTTGACAATCCAACTTTGATCAGACATTGAATATTCTGTAAAGTACTTTACAAAATCAAATCCTTCAATTTCTTTTAATCCATGGACTCTCAAAATTTCAGGTTTAAACAAACTAACTTTAACAGCCTCTTTCATTTTTGCCCAAGAAGCTTCTGCGTCTTCAGAAAAGTAAACGTCAATATCTAATGCCATTTCAAAATTATCTTTATCTTCTTGACTTCTACCATACTTGTCCATAGAAACTTCAATTTGTTTTCTATGATCTTCAAATAATTCAGGAGTATAACCGATTGGTAACCAACCTTCTCCAAGTTTTCCAGTTAAATCTAATGTTCGCTTGCCACCAGAAGCCATGTAGGTAGGTGGGTGTGGTTTTCTAATTGATGCAGCTTGTAGACATGCTTGTTTTAATTGATAATATTGACCTTCATAATCTACAGTATTATCAGGGTTAGAATGATATAATTTTTTGATAACTTCAATTTGTTCAGCCCATTTTGAAACTGGTTTTTCAAATGGAATACAGAACTCTTTAAGATTTTGTGCTTCTCCAGCACCAATACCAAGAATTGCTCTACCTTTAGAAATTCTATCAAGAGTAATTGCAGCTAGTGCGATATTTGATGGGTGTCTTCTAATTGCATCAGTAACACAGGTTCCTAATTCAACGTTGTTTGTAACTGCAGCAATTGCAGATAACATAACCCAAGGATCTAAAACAGTTGCATTTTTCCATTGTGGGACATTTGTGTGATCCATATAGAAAATAGAGTCATATCCAGTTCGATCAGCAAGCTGACATGCAGTAATTATCTGATCCTCAGTAAATCCGGCTCTAGCAACATTTAGTCCATTTTGAATACCAAACTTTAATTTTTTACTTGCCAACTGATGATGTTCCAAATCATTATAATAAAAAGTTTAGTTAAGCTGCCAATTTCGCAGTTTAGATATAAAATAAAAAGAAAAGAAAAAATAAATTTTCTATAAATTACCTGCTTTGATATTTTCAAGACATTTTACGACATCATCTTTAGATATTGGGATTGGATTTGGATCCAAATGGCCTCTATCGGTCATGACAGTGTCAGCAGCGTCTGAAACATCAGCCTTGAGTTCTAATTTATCAAAGCCGAGTTTATCCATTGCCTCTTTGAATCTATCATAGAAGATTGAATTATTATGTTTGTGTGCAACTGTAGTACAAGAAGATAAAGAATAACCATGAGGTACTCCTTCATTTGAAAACACATAGGACAATGCATGTCCTAATGTTGTAGAGCAATTTCCAAATCCCATTCCAGATAACATTGAACCGTATGGATAGTTTTCTGGTTTGTCATTCATTATTGCATCATATAGAATATCAAATGCTTGTTTACATAATGTTCTAGTCAAGTCATTACCGAGTTTGCTATCATAGCCTTCAGTAGCTTGAGCACATGCATCACAGACAGAACTTTTGATAACTTGTTCTGGAGTTCCATCCATAAAATATGAATCAACTACAGCCATGTCAGCTAAGAATCTGTCTTCACGTAACAATTTCTTTTTTCCATCAAATTTTAGAACACAATATGTTGTCATTTCAGCTCCAGTTCCGAATGTAGTTGGAATTAGAATTTTTTCTTTTTTCAATTCAGGTGCAGCGTATTTTACCACATCCATTGAACTTCCACCACCCAATCCAATTAGGACTGAAGGATTTTTGTCTTTGAATTGAGAAATGACCTTATTGACATCATCAATTGATGGTTCAGGTTTTACTTGGTCATATAACATATAATCCTGAATTCCCATTTTTGCTAACCATTTGTCAGACAGTGCTGGCGGAACGGTTGTAACAACTAGGGCATTTTTTGGATATTCTGTTTCACCAAGTGCGTTTTCTCCAAAATTAATAACTTTTGGAATGCGTATTGTATGCATAAAACAATCATCATTGGTTTGTTTATTATATCTTACACAGAAGTAAATCATATGATAATTCAAAATTTTGAGGAATTGGCAATTACAAAAAAGAAAAAAGATTGTTTAGAAATTTTAGAATCAGGTCTTCAAGCAGCAAATCCAGAAAACATAATATCCAATTATGTTACATCAAAGGAAATCAAGATTAATGAAAAAGTATTCAACATTGAAAAATACTCCAGCATACATACAGTAGCATTTGGAAAGGCAGGAGATTCTATGACTAGAGCAATTAATTCAATAATTTCAATAAAAAGCGGAATAATTGTTATTCCAAAAGGAACGAAAGCAAAAATCAAAAGTAAAAAATTCCAAATTTTTAACTCAGGGCATCCAAAGCCAGATAAAACAAGTGTAAAAGCAGCAAAAGAAGTAATAAAATTTGTACAAAATAGAAAAAGCAGAGAATTAATTATTTTCCTTGTTTCAGGTGGAGGATCATCATTACTTGCAATGCCAGATGAAATTACACTTAGCGATAAAGTCCACGTTACAGACATACTACTAAAGTCAGGGGCAACAATTCAAGAATTCAACTGTGTCAGAAAACACCTATCAAAAATCAAAGGCGGTAAACTGGTAGAGAATATGAAGTGTGATGGAATTGGTTTGATAATGTCAGATGTCGAAAATGATGATCTATCATCAATTGCATCAGGTACAACATACATGGATGATACAACGTATCAAGATGCAATGGACATAATAGAAAAATATAGATTAAAAACGAGAATTCCAATTGAAGTTTTACAGATTTTAGGTAATGGATTGCATAACCAAAAAACAGAAACTCCAAAAATAGCCAAAATTGAAAATTACATTATTGCAAATAACAATAATTGTCTAAAAGCAATGGAAGAAACAGCCAAATGTAAAGGGTACAAAGTGATCAAAATGCAAATTTTTGGAGAAATAAAGGATACAGTGAAAAAAATTCTAGAAAACATATCAGAAGAAGAAAACACGTGTTTAATTTTAGGAGGAGAGCCAACAGTTAGAGTATCAGGTAAAGGACTGGGAGGAAGAAATCAAGAATTAGTGTTAAGACTTTTAAAAAATACTCAAAAATTAAAAAAAATAACAATTGCATCAATGGGGACAGATGGGATTGATGGAAATTCTAATTTTGCAGGGGCAATCATAGAAAATATCAAAGTGGATCTAAGCATAATGAAAGAATTTTTAAAAAATAATGATTCAGCAAGATTCTTTCAAAAACAAAAAGCAAATATCAAAACAGATTTCACACACATGAATCTAATGGATATAGGCATAATTTTAAAATAAAATTACTAACAATGACAATCACATTTGCAGCTGTTAGGAATACATCTGTGAGTAATGCAATCTTTGCACCCTTTACTTCTACCACTTTTTACTCGTAATCGTTCTTTATCCAATCAAATCAATCCTAGATTTAAAATTATTAACGTCGTTCATAATATTCTACTGAATGAGTAAATTGTTTGTTATAATCAACTTCAGACCAAAATTTTTCCTCATCAATTTCCTTTCCTTCTGAAATCCAAACATTCAGGATTTTTTGCATGAACATTTGAGTGGTATCATCAATTTGAGGCCTAATCCCTGTTTCTAGTTCTATTCTATCCCGTTCATCCTTGAATTTTGTAAGTAATTCTTTAAGATTTTTTCCATTAACATTGGAAGCCTTGTCTCTTTTTGCATTTTTTAAATCATTACGAAAATTAGATAAAAATCCCATGATTTAGACTAGAATGTTTTTTTAAAAAACATTATCATTATTTTAATTATTTAAATTATTTTTAAAATAAGATAAAAAAACAAACATTTGACAAGTAAAAGTATCGAGAATATGAAATATCAGAATTGCAAATAGAGTGTATGCGAATATTAGAACAAGAATTATGTGTAGAAAAAAATTGTAGTTGCAACGATCATAAAGTAAAAAATATGAGAAGAGGCAACATGAGAAATTAATTGCTTGAAAAACAATTTAATCATGATTTACTGTATAATGGAATAGTTCATTTCTACATTGACAAAAAATTATATTCAAAAGAGAAAGCAAATTTTATTGCTCAAACAATAGTAAGAAAAGAAACACAGAAAAGAATTTGTAAAAATAAATTATGTATGCATTTTACTCACAGTCATATTAGAAATAGTGAGATATGTCTAGTGGTAGATTGCAAATGTAACCAATTTACTAAATGAATCATTACATATCAAAATTTTTATCATAATCAAATTAAAGAATTTTGGATATGGGGTTTAAGAATAAAACAGAAGGGAAGAAGGAAGGAAGGAAGCAGAAGGGCCAAAAAGCTGCAGAACAAAATCAACGAGTTAGAAAATACAAAAAAGAACAACAAGTAAAGAAAAGAGGAAAAAAAGTAAAAGAAGATTAGAATAAAACAACTATTTTTAACAAATAATAAGCGGAATTACAATAAAAAAGAGAATTAAGTATAAAAATTTCATAAAAATATTAAATAGTTGTATATCTTAACTAATAATACATTGTTAGTTAAAAAATCTAACAAATAACCTGCGTAGCCCCGCAGAACGAAAAAGGCAACCAAGCGTTTAACGCTTGACCACAAGAGGAAATCTCTTAATGTTCTGCAGTTTAGAGGGCTTCGCCATTTAATTTCTTCATCAGATAATTTTCCACATTGACATGTAGAAATCAGAAAGAATCTAAAGAATTTTTAATTAAAGGTTGAGCAGCAATTCCCAGTTTATTCAAATGTGCTGCAAATTCATCAACAAAACCATGTATAGTAAAAACTTGTTCTGCACCAGATTGTACTACCATGTCAACGAGTTCATTAAAATCACAATGATCACTCATTGTAACAGAGTAATCAGCACGTCGTCCAAAAGAAAATTTTGTAGATTGTGCCCATCCACTAAAACCAATTGTTACTGCACCATATTTTGATTTCATTTCTTGAAGAAATACATTTTTTGCAGATAAAACAGGAGTAATCATTACCCATGGTTTTTTATCCAGTAATCCATTTTTTTGAGCTTCAGAATGTCCAATACAATCCTTAAGGGGTATGTCAAATTTTTGATGAAGTGTATTCATTTCTTTTATTGAGTCGTGAACATACAGAGGATCCCAATGACCAAATAACTGAGTAATTGTTTGTGCCTTTCCAAGCTGATAACCCATTAAAATTACAGGTACCCCCTTTGAATAAAGATCAGATATTAATCGATTCACATAATTTTGAATCTCATTCATTTTAGGAAATTTAAATTCAGGTAAACCAAAAGTGCATTCAGTGATGAGTGTTTTGCATGAAGGAATTTCTGCAGCTTTTAAAAAACCTCTATCACGTGTACAGATATCACCAGTATAGAAAATATCATCAAATAGTAATCCTTTAGAGCCTAAAACGTGTCCACTATCAATTAGTGAAAAACCATCAAGGGATTCAACATGATTTTCCATTGTAAATCCACGAAGATTAGATATTGCACTAGTTTCAATTGAAGATAAAATAGTACCGCCATTTTTTGAAGGTAAGTGATCAGAGTGAGCATGAGAAACAAAATTAATTGCATTTAAATCAGTTTTTTTAGGATCCAGATAAACACGCTTTTCGTTGACCTCACACAGGATTCCATTTTTAGTCATCCTAACTTTACTGGACAATAAAAATAAAAAATAATAGATTTGATATAAATTGCAGGTTTGATTTAGTATTGACTAGTTGCTAAATCTCGGAATTTTAATCTCAGGACGTGGAAGTAATATGGAGTCCATCCTAAAATCAATTAAAAAGAAAAAAATTCCGATAAATCCAGCAGTTGTTATTTCAAATAAATCAGATGCCAAAGGCCTGATAATAGCAAAAAAGCTAGGAATCAGCATCGAAGTAATTGAAAGTAAAAATTTTAAAGGTAATAGAACTGAATATGATGAAAAAATTATCAGTACACTTGTAAAATATGGCGTCACACCAAAAAACGGACTTGTATGTCTTGCAGGATTTATGAGAATCATTAGTCCAGAATTTGTAAAAAAATATAAAAATAGAATAATAAACATGCATCCAGCATTACTACCATCATTTCCAGGGTTAGACTCACAAAAACAAGCATTAGATTATGGAGCAAAATATTCAGGATGCACAGTACATTTTGTAGATTCAGGTATGGATACAGGTCCAGTCATAATTCAGGCAGTTGTACAAATCAAAGAAAACGATACAGAAAAATCACTATCAAAGAAAATCTTAAAAGAAGAACACAGAATTTATCCAGAAGCAGTTAATCTATTTGCTAGAAAAAAAATTAAAGTTTCAGGAAGAAAAACACATATTTCTTAGGAATCAGAACCACCAAAAAAATATAAAACTTTGAGATCCTCCGTATTACTATGAAAAAAATGACTTGTTCCTTTTGCAACAAAAAATAACTTATCTTTTGAAACTGTGTAATTTTTATTTTTAATTTTAAGGCACCCGTTTCCAGAAAGTACAAAATACACTTCATCATTTTCATGAGGTTCTTGTGTATCCTCTTCTCCAGGTTTCAATATTAAAACACCTGCAGCAAGACTATCCTTATTGATGAAAGTATGAAAATAGGAATTGCTTTTTTGAGTTTTTTCTAAATTATCTTTTAAATTAAATTCAAGTTTCAATTTATTCAGCAGATACAGTAAATAATTTTTTCACAGGTTCTACACTCATTAAAGAATGTAATTTTGGATGAAATTCCTGATGTTCTGGACTTTGAATCATAGTCATAAAAGTTTCTTTAGTTTCATGTTCAACGATTATTCGATAAGTTCCATCAATAGATTTTAGAAATCGTCTAGATACAAATCCAGGAAAAGAGGATAAAATTTTATTTGACTGGGAAAACAAAGTTTTGAAATCATCTTCCGTACCCTCTTTGAGTTGTATATCGGCCATCATTACAAACATACAAAAAATAAGAAACAACCCATTTAATTTACTTTCTCAAATTCTTGACAATAATATCCAAGAATTAAATATCAATAAATTGTCAAATTATCATGACTGGAATTAAAATTGATGGAAAAATAATTGCTCAAACAGTCAAAGATAGAGTAAAAAAAGCAGCATCTGAGTTGAAAAAAGAAGGAATTAATCCATGCCTAGCCACAGTATTAATTGGAAATAATTCAGCTTCTGCAACATATGTGAAAAATAAACACAAAGCATGTGAAGAAGTAGGCATTATTACTAAAGATCACAAACTAGATGAGAGTGTAACTCAACAGGAACTTAACAATATCATAGATGAATTAAATGCAGATGTATCAGTACATGGAATTTTAGTTCAATTACCATTACCAAAACATTTGAATGAATTTGCAGTTACATCACGAATATCACCAATAAAGGATGTAGATGGACTCACCCCACATAATGCAGGATTACTGTCAGTGAAAAAAGCAGTTCTTGTTGCATGTACACCATCAGGAGTTATGGAAATGTTTGATTATCATAACATAAACTTGGAAGGTAAAAACATCGTACTTATCAATAGAAGTAACCTTGTAGGCAAACCACTCTATCACCTATTATTAGAAAAAAATGCAACTGTGATAACATGTCATTCTAGAACAAAAGATATTGAAAAATTTTGTCAATCAGCAGATATCATCATAACTGCAGTAGGAGATAGAACAAAATTCATTCTAACTCCAGAGATGATTAAAGAAGGATCAATTGTAATTGATGTTGCAATATCAAGATTTGAAGATAAATTGGTAGGAGATTGTGATTACGAAAAAATTATTGAAAAAGCATCATTTGTTACCCCGGTTCCAGGAGGAGTAGGGCCAATGACAGTTGCAATGTTATTAAAAAATACAATTACTGCAACATCACTAGGAATTCAAATTGGAAGATAATAGTAAAAAAAATGCATTAAGAGAACTTCTTCTAGAAAGAAGAGACAACACATCTTTTGATTTATTAAAAATTGCAAGTAAAAAAATACAAAAAAGAATAAACAAAGTGTATGCATTCAAAGATGCCGAAAAAATAGGACTGTACTATCCAACAGGAAGTGAAATTCTAACTCAAGATATAATTCAAGAATTAATCAGTAAAGGCAAAGAAGTATTTTTGCCTAAAGTTATAGGTAAAAATATGGAGTTTAGAAAAATTAAAGATTTTGCGAGCCTAGAAAGGGGCAATTTTGACATCATGGAGCCTAAAGAAGACTGTGAAGTAGATAATTATTTAGACATCATAGTGGTTCCAACTGTAGGAATATCACCTTCAGGAGTTAGGCTAGGATATGGTCATGGATTTTATGATAAATTTTTAGAAAAAAAAGATGCATTGACAATTTCACTAACATTAGAAAAACAAATTATAAAAAATATTCCAAAATCAGAACACGATATAAGCATAGACTGGATCATAACTGAAGATAGAATGTTTCAGTCTAAAAAATAAGATAGGCCTTTTTTGCCAATATCAGTTCTACAGTATTTGTTAGACCAAATAATTTGTTCAGTTGCAGAATAAGCATTGTTTATTGCAGAATTCAAAGAATCACCCAAAGAAGTAACTCCCAAAACACGTCCGCCATTAGAAAAAATTCTTCCATCAGATTTCGTGGTTCCAGCATGAAAAACATGAGTGTTATTGGAAATAGAATCAAATCCAGTAATCTCATCATTGGTAGGATATGTATCAGGATATCCACTAGCTGCTAAAACAACACATACAGCAAATTGATCTTTCCAAGAAAGTAAAGGCATAGAAGATAATGTGCCATCAACACTTGCAACAAAATAATCATACAAATCAAAATTCATTCTCATCGTAATTGGTTGACATTCAGGATCACCCATGCGAACATTATATTCTAAAACATATGGCACACCATCTTTAAGCATAATTCCAGCATACAAAAATCCCTTAAAGGAAATTCCTTCACGTTTCATGGCATGGATGGTTTTTTCAATTACTTCCTCTTGGATTTTTTTTGCCAATATGTCAGTAATAACAGGAGTTGGAGAGTATGCACCCATTCCACCAGTATTGCCGCCTTTATCATTATCAAAAATTCTCTTGTGGTCTTGACTAGATGCCATTGGAATTGCCACATTTCCATCAGATATTGCAATGTAAGAAGCCTCAATACCGTCAATTCTCTCTTCGATAATAATTTTATTTCCAGCATTACCAAATGTTTTTTTTACCAAAATTGTTTGTATAGCAGAAATAGCCTCATCTTTATTGTTGCAAACAATCACTCCTTTTCCAGCAGCTAATCCATCAGCTTTTACTACAACATTGTAATCAATTGAGTTTACATGATCTTCTGCTTTTTGAGGATCATCAAATATTTCAAATCTTGCAGTAGGAATATTATTTCTCTTCATAAAATTTTTTGCCCAGATTTTACTGGATTCAAGTTGTGCAGCTGCTTGTGAAGGTCCAAAGACTCTGAGATTTAATTTATTAAATTTATCAACAATTCCAGCAGCCAGTGGATCTTCAGGTCCAACTACAGTAAAGCAATTATTTTTTTGTGCAAATTCAGCTAATCCATCTAAATCATTAACGTCAATAGGAACATTGTTTTCAGTACCACCATTACCAGGAGCAGTGAAAACAGTTTCAACCTTACTGCTTTGAGATAATTTCCATGATAATGCATGCTCCCGTCCACCAGATCCAATTACAAGAATATTTACCAATAAAAAATATCAGTTACTCAATTATATATTCCAATTCTCAAAAAATCTGTTTATGTTTATAATGCCACACACACATCAAAATCCAGATGGAGTTAAATTCAAAATTTAATGCAAAAGCAATAGAATCAGAAATTAAAGAATATATCAAATCCATAGATATTGAAAAACTAATTTTTGCATCAGATAAGCCTGAAAAAATTAGATTCATTGAAGGACCTCCAACAATGAATGGTATTCCACATGCAGGTCATCTTAGAGGCAGAGTAATGAAGGATTTATGGTATAGATTTAACACATTACAAGGTAAAAAAATTGAATTTAATGGTGGATGGGACACTCAAGGACTACCAGTAGAATTACAAGTTGAAAAGGAATTAGGAGTTTCAGGTGGAAAAACAGAAGCCATCAAAGAATTTGGAGTAGAAAGAATTGTTTCAGAATGCAAAAAAGTTGTAGAGAAATTTAACAAAACATGGGTTGAAGTAGATGATTTACTTGGAATGTCTTTTAATCATAAAAAAGCATACTGGACGTTTAAAGATGAATTTATAGAAAGAGAATGGCAAGTACTCAAAAAAGCATATGAAAATAAAATTCTAGAAGAAGACTTTACAGTTATCGCATATTGTCCAAGCTGTCAAACATCACTAAGTCATGCAGAAGTTAATCAAGGATATGAAGAAGTTAAGGATCCATCACTATACTACAAAGTAAAGTTAGTGAACGAAGATGCATTTTTAGTTGTATGGACTACAATGCCATTTACACTTGTTACAGATGCAATGGTGGGATTAAATCCAAAAGAAGATTATGCATATGTCAAAGTAGAAAATGAAACATGGGTGATAGGAAAAACAAGATTAGAAGAGTTCATGCTAGAAGTAAAAATTGAGAAATATGAAATTCAAAAAACACTCAAAGGTTCTGAATTTGAAGGAAAAAAATACATCCATCCATTGCTAGATGTAATTCCAGAATTAAAGGAATATTCAAAATTAGATAACTACCACGTTGCAGTGTCAGAATCATTTGTTGATGCAAGTACAGGTAGTGGATTAGTGCACTTATCACCAGCAAACGGAGAAGAAGATATCAAAATTGCAAATAAAAGAAAAGTAAAAATTTTTAGTCCAATAAATGACGAAGTGAAATTCACCAATCAGGCAGGAAAATATGAGGGTATGTTTGTTAGAGATGCAGATAGAGTGATTGTAGAAGATCTAAAAGAATGTGAAGCATTAGTAAAAATTGGAAAAATAAAACACAAGTATCCACTTTGTTGGAGATCACATCATCCAATTGTATGGCTGGCAAGAAGGGGCTGGTTTTACAAATTAGATAGATTAGGTAACAAAGCAATAGAGGCTGCAGAAAGTGTAGAATACTTTTTTGAACAACCAAAAAATAGATTTTTAGGAATTATTAAAGAAAAACATCCATGGTGTATTTCACGAGAAAGGATTTGGGGTTGCCCATTACCAGTATGGAATTGTGAAGATTGTGGTGAAAAAAATTGGTTTTTTACAAGAAAAGAGATTGTAGATTCTGCAGATAAATTACCAGATGGACCAGACTTTGAATTACATAGACCATGGATTGATAACATAACAGTAAAATGTAAAAAATGTAATAGTGTCAAAACAAAAAGAGAAGAGTATGTTTTAGATACATGGCATAATAGTGGGGCTGCACCATACGCATCACTAACAAATGAAGAATATGAAAAAGAAATCCCAGCGCCATTTTTTACTGAGGGTATTGATCAAACAAGAGGCTGGGCATACACATTACTAATTGAAAATGTAATTCTAAACAATAGTGCCACTCCACCATACAAGTCATTTTTGTTTCAAGGGCACGTACTGGATGAAAAAGGAGGAAAGATGAGTAAAAGCAAAGGTAATGTTTTGGAAGGTGCAGAACTACTAAAGAAATATCCAGTCGATTTGATACGATTCTATTTCATGTGGAAAGCAAGTCCGATTGAACCACTTAGTTTCAGTACGGATGAATTAATGTCAAGACCATATCAAGTAATCAACACATTGTTCAATCTGCATCTGTACTTTAAACAAAATAGTCAATATGATAATTTTGATAAAACAAACACAGTAGAATGGGCTAAAAATAACAATTCCCTAACATCACCAGATATTTGGTTATTATCAAAACTTCAAAAATTAATTCAAAAAATGACAGAAAAAAATGAGACATGTAAATTCCATGAGGGAGCAAAAGCAATAGATGATTTCATAATTAGTAATCTTAGTCAGATATACATTCCAATTACTAGAGGAGAGTTATGGGATGAATCTGAAGAGAAAAAAAATAGACGCCTTGCAATTTATGCAGTGTTAAGTGAAGTACTCAAAACACTAGATATTCTAATTCACCCATTTTGCCCATATACCAGTGAACATCTGTACCAAACAGTATTTGAAGGAAAACAAAGTATTCTATTAGATAAATGGCCTCAATACCAAGAATCGTTGGTAAATGAAGAAATTGAAGAATCATTTGACATTATGAAAGATGTAGTATCAGTTTCATCAGCAGCAAGAATGAAAGGGAAATTAAAAAGACGATGGCCATTAAATGAAGCACAGATTTGTGTAAAGAAAAATCAGAAATTAAAACTAGAATCATTATCAGATTTACTGAAATCACAACTTAATGTTGAAAAATTCAATATCATTGAAACAGAAAAAGATAGCGGTTTAGAACAACTATTGGAATTAAAAGAATTAGGGTTACCAGTAAAAGCAACTTTAGAATTAGAAAGAAAAAAGATAGGTCCAAAAGCAAAACAACACATGGGAAAACTAGTAAGTACATTTTTAGAAACAAATCCTGATGAAATTATTCCAATATTACAAAAAGATGGAAAATATGATTTTAACATTGATGATCAAAAAATTTCATTAGATAAAGAAGATTTCATAGTAAATTTTGATGCAGATGATAATTTTGCAGTAGCAAAAAGAGACGATTTCATAGTATTCATTTCAACATTGAGAAATAAAGAAATGATGGCAAAAGGATTGGTAAAAGATGTTGCAAGAAGATTACAAACTTTGAGAAAAGAAAGAGGGTACAATCCAACAGATGTGTTAGAAGTAGCATCAATTTTAGAATTAGATGACGAATCATTAGAGATGATTAAAGGTAGAGACGAAGAATTAGCATTTCTAGTGAGAGTGAAAAAAGTAAATTTTGAAAAATCGTGTAAAGAGTACAAAGAAGATGATATTGATGGTCAAAAAATCAAAATATCAGTAGAATAAAATTTAATATTTGGCCCATATCAGGAAGTCAATGTCTTGTTATTTTATTTTTATGAGAGTCAATAAATTGAGAGTGTTTGTATGAGTAGGTCCAATATCTGGATGCACGAAAATTGACTAATTTAGATATTTTTCAAATTCTTCTTTTGAAATAATTTCATGTTCTAATTCTTTAATTTCATTGAAGCATTTCTTACAGGAATAAGTAACAAATTGGTTCTCATCAACAGTACAAAGTGCAAAAACAGATTGAGATGATTCTATTCTGATCCCAGAGACATCAATATGGTTACACATTTTGACTTTCATAGATGTTAACTATTGGAATTAAATTTAAAGTATATTATAAAAATAATTTCTTAAAATAATGTTTTAAAAAGATTTTACAACTGCTAAAAAAATTATGAATAACTAAAACTATTGCAAGATGAAGTGGGTTTATAGATTCAAAAATAATTACAGTAATTGAAATGGTTGATTTGAAGCAAATAGACAAACAGATTGAAGACATCTATGAGAAACTATTTGAAAATGAGCATAGCCTTCATGAGAAATTAGAGGAATTGATTAACGACAAGGAATGGGATGATCCTAAATTAAGAAAAGAAATTGAATCCCTAGATGATACTTGGGTTGAACTTCAACATAACGTCTTTGCCTTAGAGGATAAGAAAGAAGGTAAACCTCATGATCCTGAATGTATGTGTGGATTCAATGAGGATAAAACTAACAATTAAGTTCTAAATCTAAAATGCGTAGTAATCTTCAGGCAGATTACATTGCACTTTAGATTCTATCTTTTTGCTTGAATTAGATTCTGGCAAATCCATGATCAAACAAAATACCTTTCTTTCAAAGCCAGATATCCACGGGTTTTTCATTAATCAATAATGTTTTTCTGTCATTTAGGTTCTCCCCTAATTTTTCTTTAAATTTATTTAGAAAACCATCAAAAAAAGACATACATCCTTTCAATAATTTATTAAAATGGATAAAATTTAATGTAATATTTTTATTAGAATCATTTACTACATAAAGAAATGTCTGATTCAAACCCAAACGTTGTTGGAATTAACGTTTTAAAACAAAACGGCCTAGATGTGGATGCGTTAGTAAAGGAATTAATCAAAAATGCTGCAGTTGAATTTACAGCATACTATTACTTTACTAATCTCAGAGCACATTGTACAGGTATGGAAGGAGAAGGACTCAAGGGAATTATTGAAGATGCAAGATTAGAAGATCTTAGTCATTTTGAATCATGTCTTGAAAGAATCTATCAATTAGGAGGAATTCTCCCAAATGATGCAACTGCATTTATTAAAATGTCAGGTTGTGAATTCTTACAACTTCCAGCAAACCCAACAGATCATAAAGCAATTCTAGAAAAATGCCTCAAAGCAGAACAAGGTGCAATTGTTAATTGGAATAAAATTTGTCAAATGACATTTGGAAAAGATCCAGTTACATACGACATTGCAAAAGATATTCTTGCTGAAGAGATTGAACATGAGTCTTGGTTCTTAGAGTTAATCTACGGAAGACCATCAGGACACATGAGAAGAAAATATGCAGGAGAAAGACCACATACAGGCAAGCATTCTAGAGCATTAGATATGGCATAAGTGCCAAATCATTTTCTTTATTTTAATTAAAAATTAAGTAATTTTATTGATGACAAGGTGTGAAGAAGATTTGTTTTATTATGGTTAAATAGAAAATTACATAGTCAAAGTATGGTAAAACAGATTAGTCTAGATGCCTGGCAAATTCAACAATTAACAGATTTATTAAAAAAAGGATCAGACATTGTTGCCAAAACAAATAGGCCAATTATTTTGTACAGACAAACTCTAGATGAAGAAGATGAGTCTTATGAAGAAATTGTCTGCAGTCTTACCAAAGGATATGTAATTGAACAAATGGTCACATCGGGAGGAATATTAGTTCCAAGTTTTCATCAACAATTTGTTTTTAGGATTGAAGAATATCCACAAGAGCTATTGAGAAAAAGTAAAGATCGGTTTTTAGAAATGGTTGATTTTCTTCAAGAGCAATTAAAATAGCCTCATAGTTAATAAAGACCGTAAAATTCCCTTCACTTGCATGCAACTATTAGAATTTCAAGCAAAAGAGATTTTTCGAGAATATGGAATTAGTCTACTTGACAGTATATCCTCAACAAATATTGAAGAAGGAAGAAAACATGCAAAACAATTAGGATATCCATTTGTAATTAAAATTCAAGTCCCTGTAGGCGGTAGAGGTAAGGCAGGAGGTATTCAAAAATGTCAAAATGACGATGAATTTGATATTAAATATCCACAGGTAATGGATTTAGAAATTAAAGGTGAAAAAGCAAGAGCAATTTTACTAGAAAAAATGGCAGACATTAAAAAAGAATTATACTTATCCATATTTCTAAATCGTTCAAAAAGATGCTATACAATCATCGCATCAGCAGAAGGAGGGGTTGAAATTGAATCAGTTAAAACTCAAATTATCAAAGAAATTGGATTAGGGGATGTATCTGATGAAGTTGCAAGAGAAGTTGCAAAAGAAATGGGATTAGAAGGAATAACTGCAGAAGGAGTTGTAGATACACTGAAAAAATTATCAAAATTAACAATTGAAAAAGAGGCGGAATTAGTAGAAATTAACCCACTTGCAATTATGCAAGATGATACAGTTATGGCATTAGATGGTAAATTTGTAACAGATGATAATGCAAATTTCAGACATGATGAATTACAAAAATATCAAGAAAGAACAGAGATAGAAGAGCAAGCTGAAAAAAGTGGATTTTCATTAGTAGAGTTGGATGGAGACATAGCAGTTGTAGGCAATGGTGCAGGACTTGTAATGTCAACACTAGATATGTTATCAGATAACGGTGGAAAACCAGCATGTTTTCTAGATGTCGGTGGCGGTGCCACTACAGAATCAGTTTATGAAGCATTAACTTTGATAAGTAAATTGGACAGGGTAAAAGGAATACTGGTAAACTTGTATGGAGGGATTGTTAAGACCACAGTTGTTGCAGAAGCATTTCTTAAAGCATATGAAAATAATCTAATTGACATACCAGTATTCTCAAGACTAAAAGGTACTGAGTCAGAAAAAGCAAAAGAAATGTTGCAAGGTTCTAGAACCAACATATTTGATACAATTGAAGAAGCAATTAATGCAGCAGTAATGGGGACAAAAAAATGACAGATATTTTTGAATTACTAAAAGGAAAACCAGGAGATGCAGATTATGAGAAAAAAGGAGTTATTGTTCAAGGAATTACAGGCTCATACGGTTCAGTTCATGCAAAACAAATGATATCTTATGGAACTAACGTAGTTGCAGGAGTAACTCCAGGTAAAGGAGGTCAGAAATTTGAAGAAACAGTTCCAATATACAATTCAATGCAAGAAGCAGTAGATGCAACAAATGCTAAAATTTCAATTCTTTTTGTTCCAGCAAAATTTTTCTTAGGGGCAGCAAAAGATGCATTAAATTCAGGAATTAAATTACTAGTTGCAATTCCAGAACACGTACCAATTAGAGATACAATGGAAGCATTAGATTTAGCAAAACAAAAAGGCGCAGTAATTATCGGACCAAATACTCCAGGAATAATGATTCCAGAATTAATTAAAATTGGAATTATGCCGCCAATGCCTTTCAAAGCAGGTAAAATTGCAGTATTATCAAAAAGTGGAACATTACTTTATGAAATTTCAGATGCACTAACTAATGCAGGATTTGGACAATCAATCACAATTGGGATTGGAGGAGATCCAGTAAACGGTACCAGACTAATTGACGCATTTGAAATGGTAAAAGATATTTCGGATCTAGAAGGATTAGTAATTGTAGGAGAGATTGGAGGAGATTCTGAAGAGATGTTAGCCCAAAAAATTATTGATTTAGGATTTAAGAAACCAACTGTTGCATACATTGCAGGAAGAGCCGCACCAAAAGAAAAACGAATGGGTCATGCAGGTGCGATTGTAATGGGGAATTATGGATCTGCAGAATCAAAAGTATCAATGTTTAACAAAGCAAACATTCCAGTAGCAAAAAGACCATCTGAAGTTCCGGTTTTATTAGCAGGAAAAATGGAAAAATAGATTAGAATAAAAGGAAGAGATTGAGGATAAAATTAAATGCCTATCACAGACCCTGAAAAGAAACGAATTGCACAACAAGCACGTTTAGTTATGAAAATATGTTTCAAATGTGGTGGCAGAAATGATATTAGTGCAACAAGATGCAGAAAATGTAGAAATCCATATTTGAGATTAAAGAACAGAAATCTCGGCGTAAAGAAGTAGAATTAAAGTAACATTAAACTTTCACGATATTCTCTAATTGCAATTTTTAAATTTGATTCATTTTCAAGAATGAAAGATTTTGCAGCATTGGGATCATCTATTTCTTCAAGAGATAATTGTAGATCGTTAGGTAAGACTTCATTCATTTGAAATAGAATTCTTCCTGCAGCAATAAATTGACCAAGGTTATTAGCAGAGTCAAAGGCTAAATTCATTCTATCAATTACAGTGTCAAATTCTTTTAGAGATATGAAATATCTTTCAACAATTCATAGAAAAAGGTTAGGTAATTACAAAATATCAAAAAACTAAAGATAAAAAACAGGTATTGTCATAAATTAATCGGACTCGTCGTCTAGTTTGGTTTGGATGACGCACTCACACTGCGTAAGGAAGAAATTCCCGCAAAGGTCGTGGGTTCAAATCCCATCGGGTCCATTATTTTAATTTAATATTCATAAATTAGAATATTTTTAAAAAAATAAAAATACAAAATAACTATATGAACCAATAAAATAATTATAAAAATGTCATCGTATAACCACATTCCAATTAATTTTCAACAAGCGAAATTAATTGAAAAAGATAATTCACATTATTATGAAACACCACGTGGAGAAATTTTTCCATCAATTACAACAATACTACAAAAAACAATGTCAATTGAAAAAAAAGAAAGTTTACAAAATTGGAAAGATAGAGAAGTAGCAGCAGAGTACATCACTAGTGAAGCAGCAACTATAGGTACAGAAACTCACAAATTAATTGAAAATTACATTAATGACGTAAGACAAACAGATGAAGTAAGATTACTAACAGTGGCACATTTTAATAATCTAATCCCGTTTTTACAAAAAATTGATGATGTGCATGGAACAGAATTAAGACTTTACAGTTATGCAATGAAACTTGCTGGAACTTCAGATTGTATAGCAAAATATGATGGGGAATTATCAATTATCGATTATAAAACAAAAAGAAGTAATCAAAAAGAAGAATGGATGACAGATCATTTCATTCAAGGTACAGCATATGCAAAAATGTTCAAAGAATTAACAGGAATTGAAGTTAAACAAGTGGTCATCCTGGTTAGCAGTGAAAAAAATTCAAGAATGGAATTTGTAAAAAATACGGAAGACTACAAAGAATTGCTAACACAACGTCTAAATCAATATTATGATATTTTGGAATAAAAAATAGAGAACTAGTAGAAGTTGATAATAAATTATTTAAGTACGTTTAAGGGAACATAATTTGAAATGAATACAAAAATGAATCTCCTCATAGTAGCATCAATAATGACAGTATTTGCAGTAATGATGGTTCCAAGTGATGTAATTGCAGAAACAGATCAAAATAAAATCAATGTAAGACCAATTAATGATAAAATGAGTTTAGAGGTAACTACAGTTACTATGACCGTTCCTGAAAATAACAAATTACCATGGGGTAAAGTATGGGGTACATCTTCAGAGGTAGTTGAAAGATATCCAGTAATAATTCAATTTTACAAAGAAAATGAACCCGTTCATGTAGCACAAGTAGATACCAAAGGCGACGGATCATATGAGTACAAATTCAGAGCTAGAACAATAGACAACAATACAGGAGAATCAAAAGATATCTTTTATGGAGACTATACTGTAAAAATATTCAAAGTAATTCCAAATACAAATCCAACAGCATAAAATTAGATTAAATCCACGGTTTATCAATAATTTTATATAAAAAATATAAGTTATTCAAGAAATTTTTAAAACATTCACAGAATTCATATACCAAGTAATAATCAAGACATCTAGAAAATGAGTAAAAATCTTTGGCATGACATTGAAACAGGTGCTGACGTTCCAGAAAAAATCAACGTCATAGTGGAGATACCAAAAGGATCAATGAACAAATACGAATATGATAAAAAATATAACATAATAAAATTAGATAGAGTATTATTTTCACCATTTCACTATCCAGGAGATTACGGACTAATCCCACAAACATTGTCTGAAGATGGAGATCCATTGGATGCACTAGTACTAGTTACAAATCCAACATATCCAGGTGTTTTGATTGAATCAAGACCAATAGGACTACTACAAATGAAAGATGATGGAGAATCAGACGATAAAATCATCTGTGTTTCAACAAATGATCCAAGATATGATTGTAAAGAAGATATTGCAGATGTAGAAGATCATTATCGTTCAGAAATTGCTCATTTTTTCCAAGTATACAAAGACTTGGAAGGAAAAAAAGTAGAAATTATAGGATGGAAATCAGCAAAAGAGGCCAAGACGGTAATCATTGAATCTATTAAAAGATACAATGATGATTTAAAAAAAGATTAGAATAATGCAAAAAGAGTGTCATCATTTTCTACAAAAAAAAGAAAACATTTTACCAAATACAAAACAATGTGAGGAATGTGAAAAACAGCACCTACCTACAGTTGCTATTCGAATGTGTTTAACATGTGGGCATGTAGGTTGCTGTGATTCATCAATAGGAAAACATGCAACAAAGCATTTTGAAGAGACAGGTCATGCAGTAATGAAATCTATTCCAGAAAACATTTGGAAATGGTGTTATATTCATGAAGAATATTATTGATTTTAGTTAGAAAACTTGTAATTATTACAAAAGTATCTATGAAAACTTTTATGCTATTTTTGTATAAAGTTTTAGATGATTATTCAAAATAAAATTTACAAAGGAATTCGATTTTAATGTCAAAAGCATACATTATGATGAATTGTAAATTAGGGGAAGAAAAAGGGGTCGTTCAAGAATTAAAAAAAATAGTGGGAATAAAAGAGGCTCATGGAACATTTGGATTGTACGATATTGTAGCACAAATTGAATGTACAACAGATGAAAAAATTCAAGAAATTGTTACACAGAAAATTCGAAAAATACCAAAAATTCAAACCAGTATGACGTTAACAAGTTCAGAGTCGGGAGAGTTATTCCAAATATCAGAAAAACTGATAGGTGCAATGCTTGGGAAAAATAATAGTCAAGCATACGTCGTATTTCATTGTGAAAAGGGTCAAGAATATACAATATTAAAAAATATTTGTAAAATACCAGAAGTAAAAGAAGCAGATGTAGTTTTTGGATATTATGATGTAATTTGTAGAATTGAGGCATCATGTGAAGAGGTATTACAAGATGTGATAACTAGAGCAATCAGAGGATTGCCAAATCTCAAAACTAGCATGACATTGAACATAATTAAAGAACAAGAAGAACAAGTTATCTGAAAAAAATAAAGAGCTATTCATTTTTTAATAGTTAAAAAATACTAAAAATAATGTCGGAGTATGAATTAGGTAAATGGGATTTATCAGAATTAGCAAAAAATCCAAAAAGTCCTGCATTTAAAAAACAAATTAAAGATTTAGAAAATCAAGCAAAGAAATTTGAAAAAATTAAAACTAGTCTAAACTCAAAAATGACATCCAAGCAATTCAAAATAATCCTACAGCAAGTTGAACAAATATCCCATAAGATGAGTAAAATTGGAGGATATGCATCACTTGCATATTCATCAGATACCCAATCAGATGAAGCAACTTCGTTAATGACTCAAATGTCAAAATTAGGTTCAGAAATTTCAAATAAAATTTTATTTTTTGATTTATGGTGGAAAACAAAAGTAGATGATAAAAATGCTAAAAGACTAATGGAGGACACAGGAGAACTAAAAGAATATTTAGCATACAAAAGATTATTTGCAAAATATGCATTAAGTGAATCTGAAGAAAAAATCATAAACACATTAGATGTTACAGGAATTTCAGCACTGGTAAAATTGTATGATAAAATAACTAATGTCTATGAATACAAAATGAAAATTGGTAATAAAACAAAAACAATGACAAGAGAAGAGTTAACAAATTATGTTAGAAGTACAAATCCAAAAATTAGAGAAACAGCTTACAAAACTATTCTAAGTAAATATGAAGAGAATAAAGGAGTTATTGGTGAAATTTATCAAAATATTGTTCTTAATTGGAAAGATGAAGGAATAGAACTTAGAGGGTACAAAAGTCCAGTATCAATGAGAAACATTGCCAATGACATAGATGATAAAACAATAGAATCACTTCTTTCAATTTGTCGAAAAAACTCAACTGTATTTCAAAAATTCTTTCTTCAAAAAGCAAAAATGCTAGACATGAAGAAATTACAAAGATATGACCTTTATGCGCCAGCAGCAGCAAAGATTAAAGAAAAAAATTATTCGTATAATCAATCTGTAAAATTAGTATTTGAGTCACTTGGAAAGTTTAGCAGTACTCTAGAAGAATATGCCAGAAAAGTATTCAATGAGAAACATATTGATTCATCAATTAGACCAGGAAAAAGAGATGGTGCATTTTGTAGCACACTTACTCCAAAAATCACACCATATGTTTTGGTAAATTTTACAGGTAAATCAAGAGATGTTTTTACTTTAGCTCATGAATTAGGTCATGCAGTGCATAGTCAGGCAGCACAAAACAGATCAATTCTTGTTCAAGATGCACCATTACCATTAGCTGAAACAGCATCAACATTTTCAGAATTATTACTTTATGATAACTTGTCAGATAAGATATCAGATGATCAAAAGAAGATCATGTTATCTGAAAAGATTGATGACCTTTATGCAACAATACTTAGACAATCATATTTTACAATTTTTGAAATTGATGCACATGAACAAATTGGTAAAGGAACCACAATAGACAAAATTTCAAAGACATATTTACAAAACTTGAAAGAGCAATTTGGTAATTCTGTAAATCTTTCAGAAGATTTTGCAATTGAATGGAGTTGTATTCCACATTTTTACCACACGCCATTTTATTGCTATGCGTATTCATTTGGAAATCTATTAGCACTGTCCTTATTCCAAAGATACAAAAAAGAAGGAAGTGATTTTGTAAAATCATACATGGATATTCTAGCAGCAGGTGGTTCAAAAAAACCAGAAAAATTACTATTAGAACATGGATTTGATATCAAATCACCTAAATTTTGGCAAGAAGGTTTTGATTATGTTAGTCAGCAAGTCAAAGTATTATCATCATTAAATTAGATCTAAGTTTAAAATTATAGAAAATTGTATTTTAAATTAGTTTAATTGTCATCACTATTTTTTGGCGGAGTAAAAGTATCAATAATTTTTGAAATATCTAAAACAAGTGAATCTTTAATTTTTTTTAACGAGTCATCAGGATTGTCAGATTGAGAAAGTAAATGATTAAGTTGATCCAAAATAGCATATTGAACTCTTAATGTCAATAATTCAGCAATACTTTTTTCACTTGTAAAATCAACTTCAGTCATATTTACTGCCTGATTAGCCATTTGAAAAATAAAAGAAGAAGAATATCCACCTCTCGTAAAAACAACATCTCGAAGAACTAATTTTTTAACTTCATCAGGATTTCCCATTCCAGTTCGAGTAACCATGTCATTTAGTTGATCCAAAATTGCATATTGAACTCTAGATTGCAATAATTCAGGGATAGTTTTTGCATTTTCTATTTCAGTAATGTTCACTTTTTCATCACCAATTGTGATAAATTTATTCATAATTCTAATTAAAATTATTTTATCTATAAAGGATTGCAAGAAATTAGTTTTATTGAATTTTAGAATAATGGGGCTGGCAGTCCAACGCATGGACTGCCAGCTTGTTCCCCGAACGGTTTGAATTCGATGTCATTTCTGTATCAAAAATAATATGATTTAAACCTTTGAATTATTTTAAGTCTAATTTTTTGGGTTTAATTTTTCTTATCGTGCCTAATAAAATTCCAATTGTAATTCCCAGTTGATAAAGAAAATAAAGTAGAACTTCAAAAGTACTTGGAGTAAGATCAGTGAATCTACTCAAAGCTGTAAAAATTAGCAACAGGGCACTAAAAAAGAAAACAAATCCCTTTACAATTCCATGCAGATTTGTAAATTTTAAAACAACAAAAGTCATGACCATAATTGAAATAGCTAATACAGTTAGAAATCCAGTATTCATTCCAAAAATTAGAAATAGTGAAGAAATTACATCTCCACTACTGGCCACAGATAAATTAGTTAAATCAATTTTTGTAGGGGATTGAAAACGCGGAACACTAAGAACTGCATTTATTAAAAATAAAATAAATAATGTGAATGATACAGTTTTTACATGATTTTGTAGACGAGGGAATCTTTGAAGAATGGCTCTACCTAGAATAATTCCTTGTGACAATCCAATCCCAAATGTGGTTAAAATTACAATTAATTGTATTAAAGGATCATTGAAACTTTCAACAAGTATAGGAATTAATGCCATTTATTTAGAGATCAGCACACATCAAAATAGAAGTTTCTAAAAAACAGATAATCATATGACTGCATTAAAAATAGCATAATTAAAGATAAGTAAATTTAATATTTCATAATCAGAGGGTTATCACATGTTAAAAATAATATTTATTCTTGCCATAATTGGAATTGTTGGAATTTCAACAAATTATGCATATTCACAAGAAATAGGTTTAGCCACATTTCAAGAATCAGCACAGATAATCATAGACAAAAAAATGTTGAATAAGACCACAACATCAATTACATTACTAAGTTCTAATCTTCAAGAAATTAAAATTCCATCAGAATTAGAACAAAGAATAAGAGAAAACCAAAGAATTCAAGCAATCATCATAACAAATCAAAATAATTGCATATTAGGAGTCTATGATCAATCATGCATAATTATCAACATAGAAAGAAATCCAGAAGATAAAGGAATTAATGCCATACAAGATTCAAGTAGAAAATTAGCAGACTCATACATAGATGAAATTAATCAAGTCTTTGATACAAATGCGGAATTTCTTCAAGTGTACATCCACACAAATGACGCTACAAATCAGGTATTAGATACATCAGGGATTATTTCAGGTGGGGGAGTAATTTCAGCAGTATACACAATGCCAATGGAAGATACAGGTTTAATGTATGATGAATTATCATCAATGTTAATTTCAAAATCAATCAGAGATGGAGAGGGCTTCTACAGCATTGCAAAAGTATTATCCAAAGAGCAAAATGCTAAAATGTCATTTTCAATAATTCCAATAGAATCAAAATCACTATTACAACTAAGAGTTTCAGTAGACAATCAAATTCCAGTAGAAACTCAAATGGATGAAACTATATCAAAAATTAGTCCTCTTGGATTTTTTAATATAGAAAATATCAATAGATCAAATTATTTTGCTACAGGGAATTATCCACTAAATTCAATATTTCAAATAATAATAATATCAAATAATGAAACAAATGTATCAGACGTTAAGGGGACTATCATTCCAACACAAACTATAGATGGAATTGAAATGCCAACAGAGGTTACAAAAAAAGGATGGATTTTTGATCCTCAGAGAGGAGAATTAATTCAAGGGAAATTTATTTTTGGTGAAAGTACATCAGTAAACAAAAATGAATTAAAATTTTCATTGGGAGGAAATAACCTTCAATCAAAAGAGATGGAATTAGATGAATCCACAGCAGTTGTAATTATAATAACAATAGTTTCAATCGGGGCAGCTATATTTTATCTTAAAGGATATAAAAAATAATTAAACTAAAAGTACGGCAGCTGCAAAAACAGTAGTCCATTTTCCATCTTTGTCACCCTTGGTAGATTGAGTCATATTATGAGTATTGTAAATTTGACCAGAAATTAACCATTGTTGTCTTTTTTCATCCCAGTCTTTATCAGCATCAAAAGGAATTCCTAATGAGGATGCCAACATTTGTGCAGCAATATCTTCAGCATAATCACCAGCCTGAACTTCATTTTGACCAAAAGATTCGTATTCAGATAGATACCCATACCTTTCAGTATCTTTTGGTTGTGCAATTCCAACAGATGCAGAACAAACTCGATGAGGCTCCTTAGTTTGATTCTTTGAATATATTGTAAATAAAATCTGTCCAGGTTTAATTTTTTTTAAACCTTCTTTACGAGAAATCAATTTAGCTTGTGGTGGAAATATACTAGAAATCAATACAAGATTAGTTCCAGCAATACCTGCATCTCTTAATGCATATTCAAAACTAGTTAATCTATCTTCATGTACACCCTTACCTTTTGTAAGAAATAACTCCTTAGCTACTAAATCCAGCATTTCTGAATTTCAAACAAAATAATTATTATTTATACTTTAATTCTAAGAACTTAAAATGTGGAATTAATCTAATTTTTTCTTTTTCTTTTTCTTTCTTGCATCAGGTTGGCCTTGAATTTGAGTCAGATAGATGAATGTGAAGAAAGCACCAAGTCCAATATTGATTATACTCATGAGAGTAATCATAATTTTCAAATTAGGCGGAGTAATACCAGAAAGTCCAATAAGTATACCAACTGCCCCAGTTGCAAAAAACATCATCATTAGAACCTTGACTCTAGTTGGCTCGATATATCTCATATAAAATATCAAAAAGATGCAATATTATAAGTTGACAGGTAAATGAATTATTTTAAAAGTAAAAGAGTGACTCAGGTAACACTTTAAAGCTTGAAAAATTTTATTTTATTTCGTGCCAATGTAGCTCAGCCTGGTAGAGCAACTGATTTGTAATCAGTAGGTCATGGGTTCAGATCCCGTCATTGGCTCTTTTAATTTTAAAAATAAAGAATTTACAGTACGAATAAGTAGACTATTACGAAAAAAGATCGATGGCATCAGAAAATTTTGAAGAATTTCCTAAAAAAGATGAAAAAATGATCAAAAAATCAACATACAATATGCTAATCATAATCGTGGCAATTGCAATAGGAATTGCGATATTTTTTGCAGGGTCATATACAACAAATTTAAATTCAGATAAAATTTCACAAGAAGAACTAAACGAGGCAATTGCAAAATTGGAATTAAAAATTCTTCAAAACAAATTACCTTCAAACCAACCAATTATAGAATTAAAAATATCAGCAGATAATGATCCAGTCATAGGAAATCCAAATGCACCAATTACAATAATAGAATTTTCAGATTTTCAATGTCCGTTTTGTGCAAGATTTCATGTAGAAACACTTCCATCAATAATGAATGAGTATATCAATGATGGACAAGTTAAATTGGTATTCAGAGATTTCCCAATTCAGAGTATCCATTCAAATGCATTAGCAGCATCAGTTGCATCAGAATGTGCAAATGAACAAGGAAAATTTAAAGAAATGCATGACATATTATTTGAAAATCAGAAGGAATGGAATAATCAAAACACAGACAATGCAATTAATACATTTATTCAATATGCATCAGATATGGGATTAGAAGAGGAATTTAATTCTTGTTTGAAAAATGCAAAGTATGTTGAAGAGATTCAAAAGGATCTGGATGATGGTAGGACCTATGGGATTACAGGAACACCAGGATTTTTTATAGGAAATGATCAAATTGGATTTATTGAATTAAAAGGAGCTCAACCTTTTGAAAATTTTAAAAAAGTTATTGATAGTCAATTAAAGAATTAAAATAACAAGCGTTTATTAGTCCTGTAACAATTTTTTCCAGTATCGGAATAATGACGAATAGCCACTATGCTTTATCGTCATGGCTTAAGAGAACAAAAAAAAATGACAAAATTTAAAGATTTAGGATTAAACGACGACGTACTAAGAGGAGTTACTGATCAAGGTTATGAAGAGGCATTTCCAATTCAAGAAGCAGTAATTCCAATATTACTTTCTAAAAGAGACGTTGTAGGACAAGCCCATACAGGTTCAGGTAAAACAGCAGCATTTGCATTATCAATGTTAAACGATATTGTACCAAAAAAAGGAATTCAAGGATTAATCATGGCACCAACAAGAGAGTTGGCAATACAGATTAGTACAGAAATTAGAAAAATGGGAAAACATACTGGAATTAAAATTGCAACTGTTTATGGAGGACAAGGAATGGGAATTCAACTAGATGCATTACACAGAGGAGTAGAAATTATTGTTGCAACTCCAGGTAGACTCATTGACCATCTTAAAAGAGGCTCAATAGAATTAGGGGATATCACACACATTGTACTGGATGAAGCAGATACCATGCTAGATATGGGATTTATAGATGATATTCAATTTATTTTAGATTTATCACCTGAAGACAGAGTAATGTCATTGTTCTCAGCAACAATGCCAACTTCAATTTTGAGATTAGCTGAAGATTATCTAAACAATCCAAAACAAATCTTATTGGATGCAGATGATCTAAGTGGAGAAGGAATAGACCAATCATTTTTAGTAATTAAAGACAGAGACAAATTCAAATATTTACTTGATTTCATTAAACCACTAAAAGGTCAGATTATTGTATTTTGTTCAACAAAATATAGAACAAGAGATGTTGCAAAATATTTACATCAAGAGAAATACAGTGCAGTTGCAATAGAGGGTGACATGTCACAAAGTAGAAGAGAGCAATCAATGGCAAAATTCAGAAACGGTAAAGCAGATATTCTGGTTGCAACTGATGTCGCATCAAGGGGAATAGATGTACCAAGAGTAGAACTAGTAGTTAACTACGATGTACCAAATCAAGAAATGGCATATTTCCATAGAATAGGTAGAACAGCAAGAGCAGGAACTGAAGGTAGAGCAATCACATTTGTATCATATTCATCAATAGGAGATTGGAATATAATTAAACGTCAAATTAAAGTACCGTTAAGAGATTTAAATCAAGAAATGCATATTGAAGTCACAATTCCAGACCCACTAAAAAGACAATCATCATCAAGAAGATTTGGTGGCGGTGGCTACGGTAGAGGCGGCGGTGGCAGAAGTAGCTACGGCAGTAGAGGTGGCGGTGGCGGCGGCAGAAGTAGCTACGGCAGTAGAGGTGGCGGTGGCGGCGGCTACGGTAGAAATAGCAGAGATGATAGAGGAACAAAAAGAAAAGACACTGATGGCGATGGTAAAAACAGCTACGGTGGACGTAGTAGATGGTAATATTACAAAAATTTAAAGATAAGAACTGCCATAGTTAATCCAAGGTAAAATAATGCATAAAGGTTTCATTTTATTAAATTGTGATTTAGGAGCAGAAGAATACATTGTTGATCAATTAAAGCAAATGGCAATAATTGATAACGCATATTTGACTTTTGGAGCATATGATGTAATTGCAGAAATTGAAACAGAAGATCAAGAAGGATTTGAGAAAGTAGTGGCAATAATTAGAAAACTTTCAAGAGTTGTGAGTACAATGACATTAAATGTAATTAATACCGACAAATAGGCACAAATTAACATCATCTTAAAAAAAATATTATTTTTTATCTAATTTCTTGGATAATTTTAAATTCTCTTTTTCTAGTGTTTTCACTTTTTTTATAACTTTTTTGAGATCTGCATTCATTTTTTTTAAATCCTTTTCCACTTTCAATAAGTCATTTAATGAGCGAGGGATTTTTTTACCAGAATCTTTACCCGTAAGATTACTTTTTTCTATCAATTTTTATTTTATTATTAAAGTTCTTTTTAGATCTTTCTACCAAAAAAAATATGCTATTTTTCATCATCCCCAGAATCATAGCCCAATTTTTCTAGAATTTTATAATATGCTTCAGGATCAATTTCTTTCAATTCAACTATTACATCAAAAAAAGCTTTATCAACATCCTCAGTCATTAATTTTTTAATTCAGCATTTACCTAAAATGATTACGGTATTTCCAATTATAACTCAAAATAATCATAAAAATAAAAAAGATGTTAGCACCAGTAAAAAAATAAAATTTAAAATAAATAGTTTAAAGAGAATAAAATTTGAAATGAATAAAAAATATACTATTAGGAGACAAATATGCCAGACATAATTTGGGGTAACGGTAAAAACGTTATTTCTAAAGATAGTTTTGAATTGACTGTAACACACAGACAAAATGGAAATTCTGAAGAATACCAAGACTCAGTAAAAATAATAATTTCAGGAGTAGACTTGCCAGGATTATCAGATGACAAATCTAATTGGAAAATAGATGATCTTGAAAAAGTTATCGTAGGCTCATTTCTAAAATGTGAAATTAGTTCAAAAACATCAGAAGGGGATTTAATATCTAAAGTGTCACATTCAGGGGCAGCAGGATACTAATTGTGGGATTCAATAATAATTACAAATAATGAAATTAGTAATACAGACATTAAAAAAATAATTAGTGGAGAAAAATCAGCAATAATAATTAAAAAATATTATGAAAAAAGAAATTGCAAAAAAATAATTGAAAAAATAAACAGTACCAAGATACAAAATGATTCAAAAAAGTTTAACCATATAGGTCCTTTTTTGATGAACTATACAACAACAAAAGAAAAATATTTTCAAAATGCAAAAAAAGCAAATATGATTTTTAAAAAGATTTTTCTAAATGTAGATAACCCAATAAATAAAATAAAATTGATAATTTCAAAAATTTACCCAAATTATGAGATTTTAGAAATAAAAGAAAATAAAATGAGTTATGCATCATGTACAATTAGAAGACATGAAAAAGGAAAGAAGGTTCCACTACACAAAGACAATGTAACATATGAAGGGGTAGAATACAATGTATCAAAAATAGATAATCAGATATCATGCATTTTACATTTACAAGAAACAGAAAAAGGAGGAAATTTGTTAATATATAATAAAAAATGGGAAAAAAAATTCGAAGAATTTAGGGAGATTGAATTTGGATATAATTCTATTTTGACTAAAAATATAGAAGTAAATACAGTAGAAGCCAAAATAGGTGATTTAGTAATAATTAATCCAAATTATCTTCATGAAATTACAAAAATTCAAGGAAATACAGATAGAATCACATTGGGCATGTTTTTTGGAATTCAAAATAAAAGTAAAAAAATATTTTCGTGGGCATAATTTTAATTAAAATTTTGAAATACACCTAAAATACCATAGTAGTCTTAACGGGTAAAATGAAATAAAAATAAGGGAATAATTGTTATATGAGTAAACGATGATTGTTTCAAATTGCAAAAAATTGAATATGAAGGAACAGTATGGGTATTAAATTATAACAATCCAGAACCACTATTAGATCACTCAATTCACATGCTACAAAAGCACGGGGTCAAACGTGAAGATATGACAATTACAGAAACACCAAATGTTGCAGTGGGGGAAATTGTGGTTGAAATATGGCCATATGAGTTAGTTATAGGCAGAGTAAGAACAACTAGAAATGATTCATTCATTAGCGGTTCTGAATTCAATATTGAATTAAAATTAGATGAAAATGGAAATTATGTAGATTATCTTTGAAAAAAAAGAAAATTCAAAATATTAGCATTCTTACTATTGCCATTTTAATAATCGGTTCAATTATTGCATATAATTATTCAGTAGACATTACAAAACAAAAAGGATTGCAATTTGGAAATGAATTAAATCAAATAGAAAATAATATTTCAGACATTCAAGAAAAATTTTATTCGGAAAAAATAAAATGGGTAGAAGGAGACATTTCAAAAATAGAATTGTTAAATTTTTATAAAATTCATGTAGACAATTTTAAAAAAAATATATCAAAGTATGATGAATTAACACCACCAGAATTATTCAATAGTTCAGTAGCATTATTAAAAATTTCAGCTGAGACTCAACTAGAAAGTGATTTACAATTTATTCAATGGATAGAAACAGGAGATGAATCGGCTAAAATTAGATCAGATGCACTATTCCAAGAATCATATGAATATCAAAATCTAGGTTTAGTTGAATTTCAAACAGCAAAAGTAGGCATAAAATATTATGAAGGTGGAGAAAAATTTGAAGAGCCACAGGGAGTATCACCACAAAAAGTACTACAAGTGTATGAAAAAATGCAAAAACAGTGCAGTGAACAGTTTAGAAATGAATCAGGAGAATTTGATTCTAATCAAATAGAAATAGAATGGTTTGATTGTAACAATGAAGCAAAAGAATGGAAAATACAACACATGCCATAAATAAAAAATATTAAAACTATAGTAATTCAGATTTTTCTAATAAACTCAAAATAGGATAAACTTCATCTAACAACTTAGACTTTTCAAGAATAGTAGGTTTTGAAAATTTTACAGGAAAAGTCATAGTCAACATATCTTGATCAGTATGAGAAATTCCAATAAAATGACGAGTGTTATGTATTTCAGAAAGAAAAGTAGTCCATTTTTCTAAATGAACAGATACACGAGAGATATTTTGTTTTACTTCAGAAAGAACAGTATTCAAATCAGTATCAAATAATTTGAATTTAACAAGAGGAATCATCAGCATGCCACCCAAGATTACATCATGGTTTTTTATTTTAGATAGAATAACATCCTCAGGATCTTTTACAGTAGAAAGATCACCATAATCAGGATCAAAATAACCAGCAACTAATTTTTTAGAATCATATATTCGAAAATACCCATCTTCAAACTCTAATTTCCATGATGCCAAGGAAAACATACAGAAATACTGATTACTAAATGTTTATTTAAAAATATAATTTTCAGAATTACTAAAAGTGCAGGTAATTAAAAAAATTAATTGTTGTTTTCAAATAAATTCAAGGCTTCTTGCAAAGATACTTCAAGTTCATTAATTCGTTTTCGGAGTTCAATATTTTCATCTCGTAAGGAATCTCGTTCCCTAGTAAGTATTTCATTAATATCCATAATAAAATAAAAGATAACAGCCTATTTTTACATTACAATTTTAGATAGGCACATAAAATGAAAGTAAAATAGAACTAAAAAGTATGGGAGTGTACTAATTTTTTATCCAGCATTTTAACTTCAAAATATCTTTTAAAAATATTTTTGTGTTACATGACTAGTACAAAGTAATACAGAGGATTTAGAATTTCTAATATCATATACAGTGAGATTGAAGAATTTGTTGCCATAGCATATACAACTAACATCAATTTCAGTTGCCTGTGTTGCCATTTCAAACCAAATTAATTTTTGAATTTAATTTAACTGACGCACAGATTGTAGAGCTAAAGTTTGTTTCTTAATTTATCTCAAAGATTTTCTTATTTAGGAAGGAAAGATATCCTAACAAAATTCAGAATAAAATCATCATTTAGATAAGTTTGTCATTTTAAAAAAATAATTAAATAAACTAAGAATTAATGTAAAGATATGGTAATATCAAAAGAGAATAAAGAATTTGTTAATAGTCTAATTGAATATTACATTAGTGAATCTGAATCATATAAACAAATTGCAGAGAATTTTCTTCCAGAAGTAGAATCAATTTCAGACACAGTATTTGGAATAATTACAGGATGTGTATATTCAGGATTTCTACAAACATATCAAAATCAGCAACAAACACCTAGTTTAGAAGATATGAATGAATTTAATCAAATAATTAAAAAAAATGCAATACTAATTAAAAAATCAATCTTAGGGGAAACAAAAATAGACAACGTAACTAAAGAAAAAATAGATTAAATTATAATTTAAATCAAAATTAGGCATAAATATAAAAAAATAGTGGTAATAAATTAAAATTAAATTAATTTGAAAATCAGTACAGTTTAATTTGAATTATAAAAAAAATACATCATGAAGATAGACGGTAGTAAGATTATTTTTGGTTTAGGGGTAACATCAGCTGTAGCAACTGCAGTTATTGCATTATATTTTTCAATTCGTTAAAGATAAATCATAAGGAGAACGTCATAAAATAATGTCTGCAATAAATGAATTTAAAATTACACAAATTGTAGATAATGGCCAAATAATTCAATTGACATTAATTGAAAATATATCTACAGAACCAATTTCACAGAAACAAATGATTATAGAAAATGTTTCTAAAAAATTAGATGCAGAAACAAAAGAACAAGTAATGCCATTGTTAGAAGCAATTTTACAAGCACAGCCAACTGTAAATATTAAATCGTATCAACAAACACAAATTACAATAGCAATGCCAAAATCAAGATATGATGGTATGGGTAGACCACAAGTAGGTAGCATTATAGACGTAAACTTGAAAATAATCTAGAGTGTTGAATTTACTTCATCCAAAGTATGTAATGGCAAAGAGCAAGTAAAATTTTTGCAGATAAAAATAGATGTTTTATCCTCAAAAGATTTTCCAGCAAAGAAAGGATATTTTGAGAGAGTTTTTAATTGATCAGAATTTTGAATGGTTATCATAAAAGAATTAGGTAAATAATTTTTAAATAAAGAATTACAAAGTTCAGAATTTTCAGAATTTATAATAGTAATTTCAGTAGGTTTTTCCAAATACAAAGAAATAGTATTTAGCAAATACCCAAATCCAAATGGGTTTTCAGCAGCAGTTTGTGCCTGTGATTCCATGGTTTTCATTGAAATGTCAAGGAAAAGTTGTTCTTGAGACAAATGATACAATCTTAGCATGACAAAAGATGAAACAGAATTTCCAGAAGGTAGTGATAAATCATAATTACTTTTTGGACGAATAATTAATTTTTCATGATCATCAGAAGTCATAAAGAAACTATTACTTTCTGAATCCCAGAAATGATCAATTAAATGATTACCTAGTTTTAAGGCAAGTTCAAGGTATTTAGAATTAGGTTCAATTTCAAATACGTCCAATAACGCATTAGCAAAATAGGAATAATCCTCAAGATAACCATTAATTTTTGCAGTGTTATTTTTGTAAGTTCTCAATAAATTACCATCAACAAAAAGATTTTTTTCAATAAATGAAATACAATTTTTAGCGGCATCTAGATATCGAATATCATTTGTAACACGATAACCTTTTGCAAAAGCAGTTATCATTAATGAATTCCATGAAACTAAAACTTTATCATCCAAACTAGGAGAAATTCTTTTTGAACGTACTTCCAATAATTTTTTAGAACATGAATTTATAATTTCAAGTACTTTTGGTTCTGAAATTCCAAAATTAAATGCAATCGTAGAAACATTAAGGTTATTACATAAAATGGTATTACCCTCCCAATTTCCACCATCAGTTACATCAAAGTATAGACAGAAAACATCGGCATCATTTCCAAGAATTTCTTTAATTTCTTTTTTAGTCCAAACATAAAATTTACCTTCTACACCTTCAGAATCTGCATCATATGCAGAATAGAAACCACCTTCAGAAGAAGTCATTTCACGTATAACAAAATCAAGTGTTTTTTGTAAAATATCAAGATAAAACGGATCATGTGTAATTTGATATGCCTCACAATAATTTACAGGCATAAGAGCATTATCATAAAGCATTTTTTCAAAATGAGGAACCAACCATCGGGCATCAGTTGAATATCGATGAAATCCACCACCAATTTGATCAAAAATACCACCCTTTGCCATTTTCTTTAAAGTTTTTAGTGCAAATTCATTAAATTTTGGCAAATTAGCCATCTTAGAATATCTAAACAAAAATGAAATATTTGCAGCGTTTGGAAATTTTGGTGCAGAACCAAAGCCACCATATGTTGGATCACCTAATTGAAATAAATTCATTGCAGCTTCATCAAGTAAAGTTCGTTCTAATTTTGTAGGAACAGTAATTTTTTCTGTTTTTTGTAATGAATAAATAAAACTTTCTGCAGATTTTTCAATGTCTTTTGGTTTTTCTTTCCATGCTTGTGCTAATTGTCTACATATACTTCCAAAACCAGGTCGGCCATAGGAATCCAATACAGGAAAATAAGTTCCAACATAGAATGGTTTTTGATCAGGTGTAAGAAAAACACTCAAAGGCCAACCACCTTGTCCCGTTGTAATTTGACAAGCTTTTTGATAAATATCATCTATGTCAGGACGCTCTTCTCTGTCAACTTTTATGTTTACAAAATTTTCATTCATAAATTCAGCAACATCATTATTTTCAAATGATTCATGTGCCATCACATGACACCAATGACATGCACTATATCCGACACTCAGAAAAATAGGTTTATTTTCATCTTTAGCTTTTTGTAATGCCTCATCATTCCAACCATACCAATTAACAGGATTTTCTGCATGTTGAAGTAAGTAAGGACTAGTTTCATGTATGAGGTTATTTTCAACCATTATTCAGTCATTACGAAATACACTATTTATACAAAATTAGTTTAGATGTATCAAAAAATAAGTAACAATTTTCTTTCTTTATACATATTCTATTGATTTAGTCTCTTGTTGAAGATTCATCATATACCTATTATTCGAAAACAATCTAAAAGTAATTGCTAATTTCATTACATATGGAGTGAGAAGATGTTTTTGTTGTCTTCTCATTACTTCCCACTTATCTTTTTAAAATTAGTCTGCTCTAAAAAAATACGCTTGGACCTAACTTTACAAGCTGGAAATTAAAAGGTCTTTTTTAAAAATTAGATTAATTTAAGGGATTAGTTAGTTCCAAAGTCACTTAGAGGTAAGTGGATAATTCCATTGGCCACTAGAATCATTAATGTTACAGGAATAGAACCTACTAGAATAATTGAACATGCAACCAAAATATCTCTTCTATCCATAATAGTAAAGAATTGAGGCAATATTTATTTCAAAATAATTTTGAATAATTGGCAAATATAACTAATTTGTTAAGAAATGAATGGTAAGACAAAATAATTCAAGTTAGTAATTAGATTCCAACCATAACTAATCAAAATGATTAAAATGTTTGTACCCAGATGTAAAAATTAACCCCAAATACCTCGACCTTCGGTTATTTCATAAATTCTAACATTGATTCTTTTAAGAAATTTGGATTTTGTTTTATCAGCCTTTTTATCATGACTATAATCTTTTTTTTTAACTAGTTCTTCTAATCGTGCTAATTGTTCTAAAGATAATTTATCAAATTCATTTTTAGATGAAGAAATTAAAGATAGTAATTTAACTCGCTCACGATCTTCAGACGTAATATCAGCCATATACAGAATTATATTATTTTAGAAATAAATCTTATCTTAATTACAATATTTAGAAATAAAATCAGTACAGTGTTTTAAATATAATAATGAAAATGAGAATTTATGGAAAAAATGCGTGCAATGGTACTTTCAGAATGTGCTAAAATTGAAACAAATCCTTTGAAACCCACTAATATCGATAAACATCAAATTGAAAGACCTAATGAAATTTTACTAAAAATAGAAGCCTGCGGTGTTTGTCATTCACAACTTCATGCAATTGAAGGAGATTGGAAACATGTTGGGATTCCAGACACATTGCCAAGTGTTCCAGGACATGAATTAGTTGGAAAAGTTATTGAAATTGGAAAGGATGTTACTAAATTCAAAATAGGAGATAGAGCAGGAATAACGCCATTACTAGAAGCATGTAAAAAATGTCAATATTGTGATGAAGGGAAAGAGTATCTTTGTGAATCATCAAAAATTACAGGAGAGACACTGAAAGGAGGATACTCAGAATATATCACAGTTATAGAAGATTTTGCAACAAAAGTCCCAGATAGTATGAAATCAGAATATGCAGCGCCATTATTTTGTGCAGGGATAACGGCATACAAAGCAGTAAAAGCTGCAGAACCAAAATTAGATAAAAAAATAGGAATATTTGGAATTGGTGGAGTTGGCCATATGGCAGTACAATTTGCCAAAATAGAAAAATGTAAAGTTGTTGCATTCTCACGAACACAAAATCATCTGGATGTTGCAAAAAGATTAGGTGCAACAGATACAATGGTATTTTCTAAAGATCAAGAAGAATTTCTAGGCAAAGTGAAAGAAAAACATGGATTGTTAGATGCAGCAATAGTATTTGCTCCAGCAGATATCGTTACAGATACTGCAATAAAATCAGTAAAGAAAGGAGGGATAATTGTAATTGCAACAATAGGTAAGAATCCAGAATTTAGTGTATTTGAAGAAAAAACAATTAGAGGTACATTGATAGGATCAACAAAAGACATGGAGCAAGTAATCAAAATATGCGATGAAAATGATATTGAGGTAATTTATGAAATATTTCCTTTAGAGAAGGCAAATGAAGCACTACAAAAATTAAAAGATTCAAAAATAGATGCACGTGCAGTTTTAATTCCATAGATTTAGGGATACAATAAGGAAATCAAAATGAATTGTAAAAAATGTCATCATACAGATGAAGTTCACGTTCCAGATGAAAAAAGTAATTTAATGATAAAATTAGGAGAATGTAAAATTCCAGATTGCACATGTAACCAATTTATCAATCCAATTGAAGAAATTGATGAAGATTTATTATAATAATTCTCAATATACAGATTTTTTTAGATTATTCCCAAATCACTTAATTCTTTTTGTATTTCTGAATCAATTCTAGCACCTGAACCACATTTACTACACATGCCTGTTTCATTTGGATCCTCAGATAGCTTTTTTTCACATTCTACACATTTGTTAATACCTTTTTTGAATCCCATATCCATTAGGAAATTACACAAGTTTTATGTATTTTGTATTAATGAAATGTAGTTGTAAGAATTCATATACGAAAAAAAAATAGAATAATCATGGATAAACACAAACCATCAGATGAAATGATTAAAGATTTAGACAATTTATTATCAAAATTAAATGCAATGGAAATTGTTGCATCAGATGAACATCAAAAAAGTTCAGTAAAAGTCATGAGAGCATTAGTAGAAGGGCAAATGCATTCAATTAATGAATTTCAGCATTTGAAAAAAGCAATAGATTTGTTAACATTGCAGTTATTTGATGTGCAAAATAAAGTTAAGAATTAAGTCTAGTGTCACTTAATCCACAACCAGTACAACGATAAAGATTAGATTTTTCAAGACTTTTTTCTAAATTCATTTCAGAACCACAACATGCACAAATTATCTTATCAGAATCCACATTAGGTTCCTCTGAAACTCTTACAACATAATCAGGTTTTGGTTTAACTATATCATCAGAATTGCAATGTGGTTTGTATTGAGACAGTATTTTTTGAATTATATTTAATCTTTTTTTATCACTAGAATCAAACAACGGTAAAATTGCAAGATGTAAAGATTGTTCAGATCCAGATTGTTTAAGCCAGCATTGAAATTTATCATGATCAGTGAAAAATGATTTATCATCAGTTTTTTGACAATCTCCAGCATAAATTATATCAAATTTATCCTTGTTTCGAGATAAAATCAAATAAATCAATTTTTCCATTGGAGGACCCCATTCAGTAATTGGTATAGGACCAAGAAATTCATATTGTAGAATTTGAATACTCAACAAGTTTACTTCAAAGTACTCTCTTTTCTTTTTATCGGAAAAAACATACTAGTGTCAAAGATCGAAGACTAAAAGGCAGACTTGAAAAGATTAAATTCAAGGGTTTTCGATTCCACATAAATGAAAGATCCTAAAAATATGAGAGGCGTAGGATATTCTATGATTCTTGTTTCAGCTAGTTTAGTGGCAATTCTAATAATGGGAGTAGCAATAGGCGAGGATGTTTTATTTGCAGATAATATGTCCAGAGACAGTACAGCACATTTCAATGAATGCAAGGCAAATGATTTCAAAACAGACGGATGTGAAATATACTGGGATAGAATCAACACTGAAATTTCAGGAATATACGTAGATTTAGACAACTAAGTCATACACATAATTAAAAAACTAGAAAGAGTTTTTGATATCATTAGCTTGATTTTGATAAATTTTTGCTTGTTTAATATCTCCAAATTCATTTAGATAGATATCTGCAAGTTGTTGAAATGAATAAAAATCATTAGGCAAAAGTTGTGATAGTTTTTTTAGACATTCAATTTTTTTTTCAGTCTCAGATATTTCAACATAGCACATGTATAATTTACTAATAATTTTAGAGTCATTAGGATTTTTTTCTAATGTCTTTTTTAATTCCATTATTTTATTCTCAACTTTTTTAATAGATTCATCATTAGGCATACGTTGTTTTAATTCAATACTTTTTTTGATTTTATCTAGAAAGCCCATAGAAAATGTATAGTATCACTAGAAATTAAAACTATGTATAAAATTAAGAGAGAATTAAATTAAAAAATTTAATATCCATTCGAGAAATCGGACATCATGTTTTTGTCTTTAGTTAATTTATTCATAGCATAAAATGCACCACCAACAATTCCAGCCTGATAAAAAGTATACAAAAATACACCAGAGGAAGTAGGATCAGATTTTGTAAAACTTAAAACAAGAATAGTAACAAAAACAAAAGTACCAACAGAAGAAACAAGTCTATTTAAAAATCCAGAATCTAATCCAACAATTCTTTTTGTTGCTGCTGCCATTAATCCAATACTAGTGATAATAAGAAAAGTGGCACCTCCGTTTGCCACAACAAAAGTATGTAGCCATGTCAATAACCCATCTTCAAAAATAGAGACTTGAGGCATTACACTTCCCCCGTTAATTGCAAAATTAACAGAACTAAACATACCACCAATTACAAAAAAGAATAAGAATATTTTTACAATAGATCTTTTAATTGGACTATGAATTTCAGAGGGGTTTACAGCACGTTGTGTAATTTTAGTTCCATAAAGAAATCCTACAGCCATGGCAGGAAGAAACATCAAATTAATTAAAACTGGAGATTCTTGATTAATGGCCTCAATTTGAGGATAAAAAATAAGAAATAAGATTACCGCTAAAAGTGCTGACGATACAAATAGTATCAAACCCAAATATTTGTGATGAGATGATTCAGAATCACCATTCCAGTCGTACACTTTATTGAATCATTAGAAAATCATTAAAAATAGAATCAGAAAATGATTTGCTTAAAGTATCAATTCTGTTTACCCTTTTTAATAGAAATCATATCAAAAAGTCATGGGAAAAACTTACTCAATAATTGGAATAGGCAGTATTACATTGATTTTTGGGTTAATTTTTCATCTTCAAGGGCAATCGCTAATAGGTCCAGAATCATCTTTCATGTATGCCAATCCAAATTGGATTACTTATGGAATTGAAATTATGATTGTTGGAACCATAATAATTGGAATAGGCACCATATCACAAATTTTAAAAAATAAAAAAAATTAAAAACCAGCAGTAAGAGGATCACTAGGTTTCATAATTTCTCGCAGTAAAATAGTTGCAAAAGAACCACGAGATAAAGAAAACTCGACATCATTGTTTTCAGATAAATAATCAGAGCAATGAATTGCAGCCTGTCTAAAGCCACCCTCACTACTGACTTCCTGCATTTCTTTAATGAAAAAATCTTTAGGGGTAATCTCCTCTTGACTTAAAATTTTAGAAATTTGATGATCAAATCTTGTTTTTTTATAATAAGAATAACCAACAAAAGGTAATGAAAGATATTGTTCAATACCATCTTTGAATTTGCCAATGATACTTTTAGAATCATAACAAACATCACCAGGTTGAGATTCAAATAAATTCTCACCATCCAAAAATGCAGCACTGAGAGATTGATTAAAAATAAAGGACTGGTAAGCTTGAATGTAAAATCGTCTTAAAGATAATGGGATTGCACGAATAGCACGTATAGAATCATCATGATCTATCATTTCTTTTAGAACAATTCGTTCAATATCCATTTGAGATGGAACTTGATCATAATATTTTACATAATTTGTTTTATCAGCAAGTTTTTCACGAATTTCAGTATTTTCTGCAGAATCATATGTAGAGGTAAATGATAAAATTAGATCTACAGCCATATCAAAATCTCTTTGCAGAATAGCTTTACCAATTAAATGGGTTACAGGTCTTTTTGAGCCAAATCTCTGATAACCATAAAAATTTAAAATTTGGTTATGTTCAGTAAAAGAAGATAAGTTATCAGAGCAATCAGAAATACGTATTTTAAAATTATTGCCAATCATCTCTTTTTTAGATAAAGGTTTTTTTGTAAATCCAATTTTTGTAAGAGAGTATTTCTCAGTAGAAAAATCTTGAATAGGCTTACCCTTATGAGGTGAGCCAACAAATTGTTCAGTTATAGCAGATGCATCTTTTAGTCCCAGAGATTTTAATCGAACACCTGTTTTTCTAAATACACCAGATAACGCATGATTAGTGTCAATTTTTTTCTTTTTTAATTTGTAAACAGCATAACCACTTTCATTAGTGATAGAATTTTTTGCACGTTTAGAAATTAATTCAGATACCTCAAAATCTTCAGGAGTAATTCTAATTTTTCCACCAATACCAGAAAATTTTGTAGTGTAAAGGGAGATTCCTATTTGAGAATCAATATCAGGTATCACTCTATAATCACTGTAAGAAATTTACTGATTGCAACATCATCAGACTCTACACCAAGTAAAACTTTGTATGTTCCAGGTAATGCATCATCAGAAGCAAAAATATCAACATAGACAGGAACATCAGAATCTAGTTCAAAAGTTTCAACAGAGTCATCAACGAAGTCAACAGTTAGAAAAGTATGTGTTGTAGATGCAATAGATGAAAGTTTCAAATTTCCATTGTTAAATTGTGGAGATATTATAAAATTGAAATTAGCAGAATCACCAGGAAGTAGATTCAAGGTATCATATTCAAATTGAATATCAAGGGGTAAAGGTACAGAAGTATCTACAACTCCAATTTTGTTTTCAACCCATTCAGTAAACCAAATTTTATCACCAGATATTGCAAAATCAAAGATTTGTGCAATACCACAATTATCTAAAACTTCAACACCATTATCACAATCACCCCAATTAGGATTTTTTGAAGGTACATGGTATTCTACAAGAGATTGTTTTTGGGGATCCATTACAGAAATATTATTTGCAGTTTGTTCATTGAATACAAGTTGTCCTTGATCATTATTTTCAATCCAATAAGGTCGAGATATAGGAGATTGAATCACACCTGTCTGATTACCATATGTTTCAAATGTAGGGTCAGCCGTAACATATTGGATAAATTTTTCAGATAAAGGATCAAAACTAAAGAAAGACGAAGAAGTAGTATCTACAATCCAAAGAAGTCCGTCATCCGAGAAAGTTATTCCGTTAGGGGTAAGTAATTGAACAGGTAAGGCGTATGCATTAATAAAATCAACTAGAGGTAAAAATTGCTCGCCAGAGTTGGATACAGCATCAAGATAACCATTTTGATCAAACTTGACCAAAAATCCACCTTGTTGATATAACCAATTTGTGTACCATATGTTATTATTTTCATCTAATGCAAAGTCAGCAGTTACAGAGTCATCAAGTGCAGATGGAATACTAAGATAGTTAACTTCCTCATCAGAGAAATTAATATTTAAGATTGTAAGCTTGTTGCCAGTAAAATCATTAATGATAATTTGAGAGCCATCGACAACTAATTTTTGAGGTAATGAATTATCATCAGAAGGATAAGACAATCTATCATATTCTTCAGTAAGAGTTGAAAACTTCCAAACAGAATCATATGTTTCATCGGTAAACCAAATAGATCCATCAGGAGCATAATCCATTCCCCACATCATTGAACGAGCACCATCAGGCCATGTAGGATTATCATATTCAGTAAATGTTTTAGTTGTAGGATCAAATTTTGCAAGATTACCAGTATTGGTTTGAGCAAACCAGACATTACCATCATAATCAGATACAATAGCTAAAGGATTACTACATTCTGTTGGAATTAAATATTCTTGAACATACTTAGTGGATTTAGGATCACCACCGGAACTACAAAATGTAGTTCTTTGGTCTTCAGGGAAATTATCAGATGGAGTTCCAGTTAGTATAACATCGGAGTTATCATCAGCAGGAGCTATCATACTAGATAATCCAAATCCAGAAGTTAGCATTATTCCACCAAAAAAGAAAACTACCAGTAAGCCCTTTTTCTTCATATTTGAAAAAATATCTAACAGGGTTATATCTTATTCCAAGAAAAATATTTACAGTAATTTAAAATCGCCAGTAATTTTATCAATTAAATTTTCAGGTGCAGGTCCAATGGAAATACACGTTGTTGTTCCAGGAGTCAATTGTGTATGTCCAGCATCAGATACTTCAGACCATGGAAGGTTCAAATCAATAGCATGTCTTTTTACTTGTTGTAATTCCTTAAGTCCAGAAACTTTTACAACCACTTTTTCTTGACCACCCCACCATTCAGACCACCATTCAGGATGAGATTTTCTAACATGCTCAGCACCAAGGACACACGCATGTCCTACTTGTGCAGCGATCTTGCCTTTTCCCATACCAAGATCAGTTCTAACTGCAATTACCTGTTTAATGTCTCCCATGATATTATGCATAATAGGCATAATGAAAAACTTTGGAATTAAATAATTGACAAAGAACCAAAATCTATGTACTACGATGTAATAGTTGCGGGGGGAAGCGTTGCAGGTTTGCTTTGCGCTAGAGAAATATCTTCAAAAGGATTTTCAGTATTACTAATTGAAGAAGATTATGAAATAGGTACACCAGAACATTGTGGAGGGTTAGTTAGTATGGCAGGGTTAGAAGAACTAGGAATAATACCATTTAGAAAAACATTTGATCATATGATAGAGTCTGCAAAGATTACATCAGCAAATGGAAATAATTTTACAATTAATTCAAAAAGACAAAAAGTAGTAGAGATCAGTAGAAGAGAGTTAGATAAACAAATTGCATTTCAAGCTCAAAAAAATGGAGCAGTCATTAAAGTTAGAACAAGTTTTCAAGAAATTACAGATACAGGGATAAGAACCAATGAAGGAAAAGTGGATTGTAAAATTTTTGTTGATGCAAGGGGAGTATCATCACTAGTACAAAAAGATAGAACAGGAATTTTATCATCTGCACAATATGAAATTTATGCAGATTGGATAAAAAAAGGAAAAGTAGAAGTAATTTTTGATCAAGAAAAATATCCAGGATTTTTTGCATGGATAATTCCATCAAATGAAGGAAAAGGAAAAGTAGGCGTAGCAGGAAAAGGAATTAACGTTGCAGAAGCATTAGATTCAATTCTTAAAGAAAAAGGAAAATTTTCAACTATTAGAAAAATATATGCACCAATTTGGATTAAAGGTCCAATTGAAAAATTTGTTGAAGGTAAAACGGTAATCATAGGAGATGCAGCAGGGCAAGCAAAACCAACTACAGCTGGAGGAATTTTTACAAGCGGTATGGGAGGAGTTTATGCAGGGCAAGCCATATCTAAATTTTTGAAAACAAATGAAATTTCAGATCTTCAAGAGTATCAAAAAAGATGGACAGATAGATTTGGAAAAGAATTTGAAAAACAATTACTTGTAAGAAAAATATTAGAAAGAATAGATAATCAAACAATCAACAAATTATTTGAATCAATAACTCCAGAAATCACCAATGATATTTCAGAAAAAGATGATTTTGATTTTCATACAAGTTCAATCATAAAACTACTGGGAGTAAAAAATTCATTAAAAATATCTAAAACATTAATCACAGGAGAACTCAAAAAAATATTGAGTTCAATTACAGATTAATTCCAAGTAAGGTATAAATGATGTTTACAGAAAATTTGAACATGTCATCTACCATATCATTACCAACATGTAGTTGTTGTAAGAGATCAATTATGCCAGGAGATTTATCTGTAAAATTTAATTGTCCTGATTGCGGTGTAGATCTTATTTGGAGATGTCAAAGTTGCAGAGATGCGGCAAGAAATTACACATGTTCTTCATGTAATTTCACAGGACCTTAAAAAAATGACAGACGTAGTATTGATAGCAAAAATTCTTCCAACAGGAATGGAAGTAGATTTAGATAAATTGGCAGAAAATGTAAAAACATCACTAAAAGATGGAATTATCTTAAAACGACATGCAAAAGAGCCATTAGCTTTTGGATTAGAATGCCTAAAAGCAGAATTTGTATTAGAAGATAAAGATGGTCAAATGGATTCACTAGAAAACACAGTAAGAGCAGTTGAAGGTGTTAGTGAATTTGAAGTACTAAGCATGAGTCGTAATTAGTAGAATAGGAAGTAAGTGATTTTTGGTCCGCAAAGAAGAACCTTTGCAAATGAGGATTGGTGAAGCAAAACAAAGAGATGTAGGTAAGAAACGTGCCAGAGTAGGTCCGCAAGCAATGGATTTTCTAAAAGCAGAACCAGGAGACATTATTGAAATTATGGGTTCAAGAACTAGTTGTGCAGTTATTTGGCCAGTGGACGAAGATGAAAAATTTCCAGATATAATCAGAGTAGACGGACAAACAAGAAAAAATGTAGGAGGAACATTAAACGATATTGTAAAGATTAGAAAAGTTACATCAAAGATTGCAAAAATAATAACATTAACTCCATTAAATGATTCAGTTACAGTGGATAAAGAATATACAGATTTTGTAAAAAATAGACTGAAAGGATTACCAATTACACATGGGGATGAAATTGCTGTAATGATTTTAGGAAATTCCATGGATTTTAAAATTACAAAAACAGTTCCAAAAGGTGTAATTGAAATTGATAAAACAACAGAGGTAAATATTTCATCAGAAATATCAATCGATAGAAAAGTTCGAGTCACATACGAAGAAGTTGGAGGACTAAAAGAAAAAACCAAAGCAATGAGAGAGATAGTAGAACTACCATTAAGACATCCAGAATTATTTGCAAGATTGGGAGTTGAACCACATAGTGGGATTTTACTTTATGGTCCACCAGGATGCGGAAAAACATTACTTGCAAAAGTTCTTGCAAGTGAATCAGAAGCTAACATGTATCCAATTAACGGTCCAGAAATTATGAACAAGTATTATGGAGAAACAGAAGCTAAACTAAGAGAGATTTTTAAAGAAGCAAAAGATAATTCTCCAAGTATAATATTCATTGATGAAATTGATGCAATTGCACCAAAAAGAGAAGAGGCTTATGGAGATGTTGAAAAAAGAGTAGTTGCTCAATTATTAGCATTAATGGACGGACTTACAGACAGAGGAAATGTTATCGTGTTAGGTGCAACAAATAGACCAGATAGTATGGATCCTGCTCTTAGAAGACCAGGTAGATTTGATAGAGAATTTGAAATCACAGTACCCAATGAAGATGAAAGATATGAAATTTTACAAATTCATACACGAGGAATGCCAATTAGTGAAGACATAGATCTGAAAAATTTATCATCAGAACTACACGGGTATACAGGGGCAGACATAAAATCACTGTGTAGAGAGGCAGCTATGAAATCAATCAGAAGATACTTACCAGAAATTGATCTTGAAACTGAAAAAATTTCATCCGCAGTTTTGCAATCAATGGAAATTAAATTGGTTGATTTTTACGATGCAATGCACGAAGTAGTTCCTACTGCAATGAGAGAGTTCTATGTAGAAAGACCAAAAGTATGGTGGCGTGATGTAGGAGGTTTAGAAGAAGTTAAAAAATCATTAACAGATAATTTGATCACAGCAATAAAAGAACCGAGTAAATTTACAAAAATGGGAGTTAAACCACCAAAAGGAGCTTTAATTTACGGTCCACCAGGATGTGGGAAAACATTACTTGCGAGAGCAGTTGCAACAGAGACAGGAGCAAATATGATTTTAGTTAGAGGTCCAGAAATTCTTTCTAAATGGATGGGAGAATCAGAAAAAGCAGTGAGAGAAATATTTAGAAAAGCAAAAGCATCAGCACCGTGTGTAGTAATTTTTGATGAATTAGATGCATTGGCGAAATTAAAATCAGGTGAAGGAGGTGCAGGTGAAACAATTCTAAGTCAATTATTAACAGAAATAGAAGAAGGTGCATCTTCACGGGTTGTAGTAATTGGAATCACAAATAGACCAGATATCATAGATAATTCATTATTAAGAACAGGTAGATTAGACTTGGTTCTATATGTCTCACCCCCAGATGAAAAAGGAAGATTAGAAATAATTAAAATTTTAACAAAAAAAATGCCGTTATCTAATGATGTTAAATTACAAGAAATTGCAATTGCAACAAATAGTTACACGGGTGCAGATTTAGCAGCATTATGCAGAGAGGCAGCAGTGCATGCAATGAGGAATAACGCATCAAAAATTTCTAGTCATGATTTTGCAACGGGTTTAAAACAAGTAAAACCATCAATTAGCAAAGAAGTAGATCAGTGGTACAACACAATAAGAGAAAGTATATCTAACGTGGTACCTAAAAAAGGAGAGAATACATTTTACGGTTAATTATGGCAATCCCACTACGAAATACAATATACGAAAAAATTAAAGAAGTAAATTCACTAACGGATGTGGAGCTTTACAAAAGTTTAGCAAAAGATGGGTTAAACGTACCAGAAGATAAATTTAACAAATTACTTTTAGATTTAGAAATATTAGGACTCATCAAGGTAGCATGGTTTACAAAAGATGAACGCCGAATTGAAATGATAGTGATTGAAGAAAAAGAAGATCCAATTAAAAAACAAAATAAAGAAACAATGGAAAAAGATTATGAAGCAAGTTTCCCAGGATTAGATAAATAATTAAAAATTAAATAATTAAAAATTAAATAATTCATTTAAAGGAAAATGAAATGCAGCATCTAATGCAACTGCAACAAAAATTATAGTTAGATAAGGAGCAGTTACTTTGTAGGCTTTCCAAGCAAATGCAGATGTAGGAGTTTTTGTTAATTTGTAATGATATACTAGCATTAATCCACCAGATGCAGATGCAATTATAGCATAAACAAGGCCTAATCCATCAGGAATGAATATCAATATCAAAGAATAAGGAATTAAAATTAAAGTATTTCCTAAGATAAATTTAGATGTTTTTTGCATTCCAATTACAACAGGTAGCATAGGAACTTCAGCTTGAGCATATTCATCTTTAATTTTCATTGCAAGGCACCAAAAGTGAGAAGGAGTCCAGACAAATACCAAAAATCCGACTAAAAATCCTAGTAAATCCATACTGCCAGTTGCAGCTGACCATCCAGCCCAAGCAGCAGCACTACCTGCAATTCCACCAATTACAATATTAGAAGTATATCGACGTTTGAGCCAAACTGTGTAAATTATCACATAAGAAAATATTCCTACAGCAATAAAGAAAGCAGATAATGGGTTTAATGCAAAGAGACCATAAATTACAGAAATACAACTTACAGCCAAACCGTATAACAAAACATGTGATGCAGCCATTCTTCCAGATGGAATAGGTCTAGTACTAGTTCGAGTCATTTTTGGATCAATGTCTCTATCGTAATAATGATTTAATGCACTAGATCCCGCAGATGCCAAAGCCCCTGCCACTATAATGTGTAAATAATCAATATAATCAAGGGAAGGAACACCAGAAACTAATTTACTTGCAGCGAACATGGATGTAACCGCAGTAATTACTAGAAGAACAACAATTCGAGGCTTAGATATTTCTATTATTTCATTAATTCCCAAGTTACTTGATAGGGTTGTAAAGCCGTTTTATTCCTTGTTGTAGATCTATCAGATTTCAAAAGGAATAAGTATCTCACACCTACCAGCTAATTTTAATGAGTAATTGGGACTTAATGATGCCAGGAATGGGCCTCACAGGTATTGGATTGGCAGGTCTCATACTGTCATATGCAGGAATTGCACATACATTCATCGATGGAATGCATGCATTAACAGGTTTAACCATGTTTGTAGGATTAATTTTCTTAGCAGCAGGTATCTTAGATGGAGGAATTTCAACAAGTAAGAGAGCAAAAATAACAACTTTAGTAATTGTAGCAATTTCGTTAGGATTTGGATTATATGCATTAGTTACCATGAATACTTCAGACTTTACACTTACAGTAGTACTAATTTTATTAGCAGTTGCACTTCCAGCAATAGTTATCGGATACCTTGCAATGAAAAAACCAGGTAGTATCAAACCAATAGGACTGGTACTTGGACTTGCAGTAGCTAGTGCAATGGTAATTTGGGTTACAGCTGGATCAATGAGTTCAGAAGATACAGAAATTGTTGAACAGATGATAGACGAGGAAGTAGCTGAAGGGTTAACGGTAGGACCAATTTTCGCAATTGAAATTCTTAAAGATTCAGCTCAAGAAGGCAATCCAGATTACAGTCCAGACATAGCAACAGTGACACAAGGATATACAATTGAATGGACAAATGAAGATGCAGCACCACATACAGTTACTAGTTCAATAGACTATGGAGAAACATTTGATTCTAGTTTAATCAGTGCAGGAGAAAAATTTACTTTAGATACAACTAATTTAGAAATTGGAGAGCACGAGTACTTGTGTATAGTCCATCCATGGATGACTGCAACATTAGTAATTGAAGCCCCAAAAGAAGCAACCAAAATTATAATTCCAGAAGGAGCAGCAATTCCAGAAGATGGAAAAATATTCTACAATCCAGAAACAATCAACATTTCAACTGGAACAACAGTTGAATGGACAAATGAAGATGCAGCAATGCATACAGCAACATCAGGAATTCCAGCAAGTGGAGCTGATGGAGTGTTTGATTCAGAAATATTAAACCTTGGAGATACATATCAATTTACATTTACAGATGTAGGCAATTATGATTATTATTGTATTTTACATCCATGGATGATTGGAACTGTTAACGTAGAATAGATTTGCAGAAAATTATTTTAAAACAATCAGATAAAAAAATTCTATCACAATATTCAGAAAATCAAAAACCCAATGAAGCGTGTGGAATATTATTTGGTAAAAATAACCAAGTTCTAGACATATTTTTAACTGAAAATATGGATGAATCACCAGTAAATTTTACAATTTCAAATGAGCAATTGATAGAGGGGTACAAAATTGCTGAAGAAAAAAAAATGGAGGTTATAGGAATATTTCATTCACATCCTAATTCAGACGCATTTCCCTCAAGTACAGATAAAAAATTTATGCAAAGTAATCCAGTGGTATGGGTAATTTATTCAGGAATTAACAAAAACTTTAGAGCACATATTCTTGAATCAGACAGCGTAGAAATTCAAATTGCTGAAGAATAATACCTTGTAAATATAATGATAGAGAATCATCTTTTGGATTAAATATCCCCTTTTTTTAGTAAAAGCATGGAAATTCACGTATACGACACTTATGTCAAAGCAGCTGATGGTCACACCATGCACTTTGATGTAATTACTGGTGAAAAAGATCATCCTAAAGCCATTGAATTTGGTAAGGAGTGGTTAAAAGAAGTAGGAGAAGGAGAGTCAGAAATGACAACAAATGAATGTACATTCTGTCACTCACAAACTTGTCCACAACCCGTAGAAGATGCAATTAAGGCAAAAGGTTATTTCATTCAAAAGATGGAAGGCTGTCCTTAAACATTTTTTTTCTTTTTTAACAAATAGTTTTTAGGTAAAAGTAACATACAGATTTTATGGATGAACAAAAATATGCAAAATGGACAGTTGAAGGAGATAAAAAAACAAAATGGAATTGTGGATGTTGTCAGACATCAGATAATTATTTTAAATTTTGTAGCACACACAACAAAATTTTACAAAAAGCAATTCAAGATAAAATAGATGATTTAGACATGACCTTAGTAGTTGAAGAAAAGAAATAGAATACACCAAGTATTCTAAGAAACAATACATCATAATATTTCTCAAGTAAAATGCTAGTGGGAACTGAACTAATTAATAATCTATCAATAAATGTAGGGTTTTCAAATTTTTAAAATTATGAATCAAAAAGAAGGAGTTTTACTTCTTTTTGCATAGGGTAAAAAAGTTTTACCACGAAGTCCTTGCCGGACTAATTTATTGAACCTTTTTCCATGAGCAAGATAAGGAAATCGCATATGAATTAATTCATGAACAATAGTATTTTCAAGTGTTTTTTCATCAGGAATTTTTCTAACATTGATAAAAACTAAATTATGCTGAAGATACGATACGCCATAATATTTGTAAGCAGATGTACGCCTACCTTCAGTCATATCTTTAGGAGCATCAAGTACTTCTTTAGTTGCTAACAAAATCACAGGTTCAGAAATTGAAAACCTTTGTGAGTAAACTCCAACTTTCTCTAAAATTTTTAATTTAAGTTCAGGTTCAAGTTTCATAGTTATTTATGAAACAATTCATGTTTATCTTGAAATGTCAATTGTTGTAAGATGTTTAGTTGATTTTGATCCTACAAAATGAGTAATAAAAGGGTCAGAAGTTATGTGGGGTAATCATCAATCATACAGCCACCGTCTCATCACATCCCAATTACTTCATTAGATCAAGTAATGCTTGTGCTTTATTTCTAATTTCTGTAGTAATTTGTACTAAAACTAGTCCTTTATTGGGTTGGCCATACAAAATAACTGAATTTTCTGGAGCATGTATACAAACAGGCAATACAAGTAAATCTTCTTCACCGTTCACAGTTAATCGAATAGGAGAATTCATAGTAAATGCTTTTTTAATTATTTCGATACTTTCCAAAGTAATTTCAGCTGCAGGATTATCAATCTTTAATTCAAAGGCACTTCCAAGTTTGAGAATATCTCGTTTTATTCTTTTTTCTAAACCATCAATAATTTGTAATGACGGAATTAAATCAAAATCAATCATTTTTTCAGTAGTTCTATCTCCCACTGTAATTATGTAAGAATTATCTGAGAGATATTTTTGAATATTTGTTTTATTGTCTTGACCAATTGGCAATAACACACCCAAAGGAATTTTCAATTGGTCTCTTAAAGAATCAGGTAATTTCACAGGAATCGGAATTAAGTGGTATTGTCCTTAGGAGTTGTATCATCAGATGCTTCACCAGATGCTTCACCAGATGCTTCACCAGATGCTTCACCAGATGCTTCAGATGCCATCTCAGCTTGTAAGTTAGATGCGATAATACTACATTGGGCTGCAACATTTTTTGCACTTGATCTAAAAGCAGCAGCACTAGGAGAATCAACATCAGTTATCATGATAGGTTTCCCTAAATCAGAACCAGACATAATACCATAATTTAATGGAATTTCACCTAAAAATGGTATCTTGAATTGTTCGCTAATTTTCTTTGCTCCACCATCACCAAAGATGTAATGTTTATCATCACAAGTTGGACAAATAAAATGACTCATGTTTTCAATTACTCCAATAATAGGAACATTCAATTTTTCAAACATAGAAACTGCTTTGACTGCAACATTACTTGCAACGTCTTGTGGAGTTGTAATTACAAGAATGCCAGTAATAGGAATTGTTTGTGCAAGAGTCAACGGTATATCACCAGTACCGGGTGGAAGATCAACTATTAGATAATCTAATTCAGACCAATTGGTATCAACTAAAAATTGTTTTAAAATTCCAGAAATAATTGGACCACGGTAAATTGCGGCTTGATTAGATTGGTCTGCAAAAAAACCAAATGAAACAACCTTTAATCCATTAGAATCAGCAGGTTGAAGTTTATTATCTTCAACTTCCATAGAACCATCTTTCATCCCCAACATCAAAGGAATACTTGGACCGTAGATATCAGCATCAAGTAAACCAACCTTAGCTCCTGTTTGAGATAAGGCCAATGCTAAATTTAATGAAACAGTAGATTTACCAACTCCTCCTTTTCCACTAGCAACACCAATGATATTTTTGACAGTTGCCATTTGAGTATCAGCCTCAAGTGAACGCCCTTCCATTACTTTTGCAGTTACGTTCAAATCAAAATTCTTTAAATCTGAAAGTTCAGCAATTGCTTTTCTCACATCATCTTCAATCTCTACATTGAAAGGACATGCAGGAGTAGTTAATTCTAAAGTAAATTTAAGATCGCCATCAGTAAGCTCTAAATTTTTTATCATGCCCATGGAAACAATATCTTTTTTTAAATCAGGATCAATGACAGTGCTAAGTTTTTCTAAAACTTGATCTATTCCAACCATATGAAATGAAAAAGTCAAATACAATATTTAAAGATAAGTTAGATGTAGCAAAAATTTGGGTTTTATTTGAAAAATAGTCAAAATCTTTAGAAATTCAACATAATTAACCCAAAGATTCATAAATTCAAATTTGTGCAAAAATAATAGTGTTTTCTATATCCACCCTAGTTGATGTTGTTAGGATTCCTCCACGATTATTTGGAACCACACTCAAAAAGGCAGCAAGAGATATTCTTAAAGAAAAGTACGAGAGTATGATTAATGCAGAATTAGGTTACATTATCATGATTTTAGATGCTAAAGTAGATGAAATGGGTAAAATGATTGCAGGAGATGGCGGAACATTCCACAAAGTACAATTTGAGGCATTAACATTTTATCCAAAATTACAAGAAATAGTTCAAGGAGAAATTGTAGATATTACAGACTTTGGAGCATTTGTAAGAATAGGTCCAACTGATGCATTACTCCACTTATCACAAGTTATGGATGATTATCTTAAGAGTGATGTAAAATCTGGAATGATTTTAGCTAATCAAAGTGGAAGAACATTAAAAGTAGGTTCAACACTTCGTGCAAGAATTACAGCAGTATCACTCGGAAAAGCAGCAGCAATGGGTAAAATCGGTATTACTTGTAGACAACCATTCCTTGGTGCAGACGAATGGATTGCTGAAGAAATTAAAAAAGCTGATGGTTCAGGTGAACCAACAAAAGAAGCAAAAGTAGAGGCAAGTTAAGATGGCACGAGAAATGGCATGTAGAAAATGTAAACACGTAACAACAGAAAAAGTTTGTCCAGCTTGTAAGTCATCAGATTTAACACCAGATTGGAGCGGAGTTGTACTAATTGTTGATCCTTCAAATTCAAAAATTGCAGATACGTTAAAAATCACAGCAAGCGGTAAATATGCAATTAAAGTAACATAGAAAAATTCTAAATCTTTAAAATCAAATTAATATTTAATTATAATATTGTCATTTAATTCTAAAAAACAATTAGTACAGTTTCTTGCCGAAGATATAGGTAAAGGAGACATTACAAGTGCATTATTAGAAAAAAAGAAAATATCAGTAAAAATAATTTCAAGAGAAAAAGCAATCATTGCAGGAGCAGTATATGCAAAAGAGATTTTCAAATTAAAAGGGTGTAAAGCAAAAATTATGATTAAAGATGGATCAAAAATAAGACCAAATCAAACCATAATGACAGTAACAGGGGATGCAGATAAAATTCTAACATGTGAAAGAACTGCATTAAACATCATAACAAGAATGAGCGGTATTGCAACACAAACAAATGAACTTGTGAAAAAAATTCCAAATAAAACAAAATTGTATGCAACAAGAAAAACAGCACCAGGACTAAGATATTTTGATAAAGAAGCTGTAGAGATAGGAGGAGGTAAAAAACATAGATTACGATTAGATGAAATGATAATGATCAAAGATAATCACATAGCAGTTGAAAATTCAATAGTATCATTAATAAAAAAAGCAAAAAAAAGATATAAAAAATTTGAAGTTGAAGTTGAAAATACAAAAGATGCAGTTCTTGCAGCAAATGAGGGCGCATCAATAATTATGTTAGATAACTTTACACCATCTCAGATTAAAAAAACAATAGTAATTCTCAAAAATAAAAAATTACGAGACAAAGTGTTACTAGAAGCATCAGGAGGAATTAATTCGAAAAACATATCAGCGTATGGTAAAACAGGGGTAGACATCATATCAATTGGAAGTGTAACTAATTCAGTTAAAGGAATTGACGTTAGTTTAGAAATTTAATTTAGACAGTAAGTCAGGTACAGATTTATTTTTTGGATCAAGGACTTGAATTTTCTTACAACAATCAATTGCAAGTTGGTTTTCCCCTAATTTTTCATGTGAATATGCCTTCAAAAGTAAAACCTCAACATCAGAATCCCCAGTCTCAAGAGCCCTGTCAAAAAAAGAAATTGCATCATGATAATTATTTTTTAGATAATGTATTCCGCCAAGAGTAAACAAAACATCGTGATTATAAGGAACTTTTTCTAGATAATCTAACCCCAACTTCAAGGCTTCAGGATATTTTTTTGATTTCACAAGTTTTTTAAATTTTTTAAATTTTTCAGCATTTATTTTTAATTGAGGATCTTTAGCAATTCGCTTAAACAATCCAACCAAAATAATCACATGTTAACTAATTTCAAGCATTCGATTAATTGCTAAACGAGCCTTGTCTGCAATTTTCTTTGGAACAGTAATAACATTTTTCTCATGTACTAAAGCGTCATACACTTTTTCAAGAGTAATCATTTTCATATACTCACATTCAGCTTTTTCTGATGCAGGAATGAAGGTCTTATCAGGATTATCTTTTTTCATTTTATATAATATTCCAGTTTCAGTTGCAACAACAAAATTTTTTGATTTAGATGCACTGGCATAATTTAACATCCCTTCAGTTGAAAGAATTGAAACTTTATTGTTTTCATAACTGCCATCAGCAACATCATACATCATAGGTGTTGTACAACTACATTCAGGATGAATAAGAAATTCAGTATCATGCATTGAATTTAATTTTTTTGTAACATCTTCAGGAGTAATTCCTGCATGTACATGACATTCACCTGCCCAAATATGCATATTTTTTCTTCCAGTCATTTTTGCAACATAAGAACCAAGAAACATGTCAGGTAAAAATAAAATTTCCTTATCTTTAGGAATTGCGTTTACAACATTTACAGCATTTGATGAAGTGCAACAATAATCAAGTTCAGATTTAATTTCAGCAGTTGTATTGACATATCCAACAGAAATAGCATTGGGATGTTGTTTTTTCCAATTACGTAATTCATCAGCAGTAATTGAATCAGATAAAGAACAACCAGCTTCCAAAGCAGGTAGCAGTACCCTTTTGTCAGGACTGATAATGGCAGCTGTTTCAGCCATAAAATGAACACCGCAAAATAGAATTGTTTTTTGATGAACTGTTGCAGCCAGTTTTGATAATCCTAGGGAATCACCAGTAAAATCAGCCACATCCTGTACATCAGGAATTTCATAATTATGAGCCAAAATTACGACATCCTTTTCTTTTTTAAGTCGCATAATTTCATTTTTTAAAAATGAAGTATCCTGAACTAACATAATTCATAAAAAATTGAACTGATGAAGATTTAAAGAATATGAAATAGTCCAGAATTTTCCAAAAAGTCCGTAAATGTGGCAAGTTTTGCCATTTCACGTTCCAATTTGAATATCATCTGAACAATATTGTCTTAATGTTTCAATTGCAGATAGAATAGCTAATCGGCTAGTTTTAGGATTTTCAGGATCAGGCATATTTTCAATAGTAAATGTCATTTTTCCAGATTTTCCGATGGCTTCAATGTGATGAGTATTTTTGTCAGTATTTGGATCTGCAATAATTTTTACATTTGTTTTATCACTGCCAATTCCAGATAAAGATACAAGTGCAGCCACATTGATGTTTGCAGGGAATAAAGAAACAGCATCACGAGCATTGCCTTCAAAAATAATTGTTGAAGAGTCAATAGAATCTAAATCAATATCAGAATTTTCAAAAAACTTTGCACCCTTTAACGAGCGAGGATGTTTTGTAGTGGTAATGGATACAGATTCTAATTCACCTTTAATTGATTTAATTCCATCCAAGCCAGCAATGGCACCAGAAGGAAGATAAATTGTTTTTTTGAAATGTTCACAAGCATCGTACAGAATATCATAAATTGATTCATCCAGCAATGCACCAACACTCATAATCATAAAATCACGTTTATTTTGTAAAATGCTCAATCCATCATCCCTTACAGCATTTTGAGAAGCTGCCTCAACTACAATGTTAACAGAATGAGAGGACAATAAATGGGAATTCTCAACAATTTCAGGTTTATTATTTAATTTTGAAACAAGTAAACTTGAAGCATCTTTAGAATCATCGTAAACGTGAGTTAAAATTCCAGGGATTTTACCAGTATCAATTGCAAGTGCAATTTGAGTACCAATTACACCACATCCCAATAAACCAATTTTTTTCAAGTAACCATATTAGAAAATATCTCTTAATTAATTCTAGTCTAAAAATAGACCAAAATCAATAGATTTTAAAATTTAAATGAATTTTAAAAAATGAGTATTTAGACATAACGACATTCTAATGGTAGAAAACCTTTTTTTTAACATGACCAATGTGAAAAAAATAAAACATTTCATAAAATGTACATTTTGCGGTAAATGTGACAATGTAGAATATCTAGCAGGTCTTGAATGGTTCTGTAACAAGAGATGTCATTACAATCATAGGCATAAAGACAATTCATGATTTATACGAAACTAAATAATTATCATAATTGGTTTACTATTTCAAAAAACAGTAAATTAACGTCTAGGTAGATTCTCACGGTGTGCCTAGACAATTTTAATTTCTATTAAAATAAATTGCAAATATCTACATCTTTGTCAAAACTTAACACAACCTAAAGATTTTATTCAAACCAACTAACTATTGTTGTGCTCAATACAGTATACAAAGATGCAATTATCAATAGAGAAAAGATTCTATCAGTTCTAAAAGGTCCAAAATTTGAGCAAATTTTACAAAAAGCAAGAGGAAATTGGAATACATTTGTACCCACTAAAGAAGAAGTTGTAACTGCTGGAATTGATAGTAGTTTCAACAATACTAAATTTCAAGGGATTGAATTATGGGCAACCACAGCAGTTTCAATAAAAACAGACGGAGAAGTTCTTGTAGATTTACATGATTCAGGTTTAGGTTCAGACATAGATCTTTCAAGAATTGCAAGTAAAATGGAAATTGATGCTTGTGAAAAAACAGTTGATGAAGTGGATTTAGTATTAATGGATGGCTCACTTCATTCACAATTTATGACAAGGCAATCAGTATTAGATGCACAAGTTGTAAAGATAATGAATAAAAAAAAGAACGTGATATTTATTGCAAAAACATCAAACACCAAAAAACAATTTGAGAATTTAGGTTCTCTTGCAGGGGATATCTTTTATTATAATCACGTTACAAATGGTCCAGGGTTTAGCGAAATATTTGTAGAAAAAAATTATGGGTTTGATAAAATAATTTCATCAACGTTTGTAAGATTAAGTGATTCAACACCAATTATTAAATTAGAATTTTTAGGCGGAAAACATGATAATGACGAAATCAAATCAATTATGAACAAATTATTCAAAACCAGTGTAGGAGGGTATCCATATGCACTAAAACTTGCACACAACAACTGTAAAATATCAGATAAAGAACTTGGAAAAATGGTTAGTTTGTTAGGATTAAGTAATGAAATTGGTTCTAGGGAGGTATTAGGTTGAGTCTAGGTTTTGTAGTGGGAGAATCAAAGCCCACATCAGTAACAGCAATTACATCACGATCATTGTCAGTTGGCGAATATATCAAAATTAGTATCGACGAAGGAGACATTCTAGGGTTGGTTGAAAGATCATCGGTGTCAAGTGCAGCATTTACAGATGTCAAAAATTTTCATGAAGCAGAAGAAAGTACAGAGATTGCAGACATCAATAAAAGAGACAAAACATTCACAGCACACATAGGGATTTTAGGATTTTTAGAAAATCTACGAAAAGGTCAATCAATCATCCCAGCAATTCCACCAATTCCAGGCACAGAAATCAAACAACCGACTAATGAAGATTTAGAAGAAATTTTTAGTCCAAAAAAAGAGGGCTGGTTAAAAATTGGAAATTTACTACGAAATAAAAAAATTGAAGCTAAAATAAATTTAGATAAAATTGTTTCAAGGCATTTAGGAATACTGGCAATGACAGGAATGGGTAAAAGTAATTTAGTTTCGTTAATTACAAAAAAAATATCAGAAGTAAAGGGAACAGTAATAATTTTTGATTATCACAACGATTACACGACATTAAACATTCCAAACGTGAATGTAATTGATGCAAAAATCAATCCAAGGCTACTTGAAGCAGATCAGTTTTCAGAAGTTTTAGAAATTAGAGAAAACGCAGATGTTCAACAACGCGTTTTAAGAATGTCATTCACACAGGAAGTAAAAAAGGCAGGTGAATTTTGGAAAAAATTAGAATATGAAGTAGATTTACTTGTAAATTCAGATGAACAAAGATTAAAAGAAATTAGAACTTCAGCATACAGAGTACAAGACATCATAGAGGATGCACAAAGAAGATTTGATGACATTTTAGATCCAGAGGTTGGGAATCCTATGGACTACATAAAAGAAGGGTGTACAAACATCATTAACATTTCAGAATTATCAGAAAAACAAGCAAACGTTGCAATGGGATTTTATTTGCAGCAATTACTAAAAGATAGAAAAAATGCAACCATAGCAAAACACGGAAAATCGAAAAAACAAAAAGATTATAAATTTTTTGAACCAGTTTTTATAATTCTTGAAGAAGCACACGTATTCATTCCAAAAGATCATGATACAGCCGCAAAATATTGGGCTGCAAAAATTGCCAGAGAAGGAAGGAAATTTGGAGTGGGATTAGCAATAGTATCTCAAAGACCACGCAGTGTAGACTTGAACATACTCAGTCAGATGGGCTCATTTGCAATAATGAAAATCATACAAGAGGATGATCAAAGACAGATAGCCTCAGCAACAGAGTCTACTAGTCGTGAATTGATATCACAATTAACATCATTAAATGTAGGAGATGCAGTTCTTGTTGGGCAGTGGACAAATTTGCCATCAATGGTTCATGTTGAGGAGGTTAAGGAGAAGAAAATGGGAGCAGATCAAAGTGCAACTAAAGCTTGGATAAAGGCAGATAAAATGAAAAATGTCGCAGTAGAATCCACACAAGGGTTAGTTCAAAAAGATTTGTTGTTAGACTAATGTTATTTTCACATATTGCAGATACACATTTGGGATTAGTTCAGTATGGCTCTAATGAAAGAGAACAAGATGTGTATGATGTTTTCAATCAAGCAATAGACAGATCAATTAAAGATAATGTAGATTTTGTAATATTTGCAGGAGATATTTTTCACGTACCCAATCCAAAGGGTACAGCAGTAATACAGATGGGAAATGCATTAAAACGTCTAAAACAAAATAACATTGATTCATTTTTTATTCTAGGTGATCATGATATTAGTAGAATTAGAGGAACTCCAATTCCATACATATATCATAATTTAGAATTTTCAAAATACATAGGAAATGGTAAACCAATAGAATACAAGGGAATAATGTTAGTGGGGTTAGATAAAATAAGAAAAAATGAAATGTCACAATACGAAGAAACATTTTTAAATTTAGATAAAAGTGTTGAAAAATTTTCAGGGCATAAAATATTGGTGTTACATCAAGGTATTACAGAGTTTAACAAATTTGCAGGAGAAGTACAATCAACAGATTTGCCAAAAAATTTCACATATTATGCAATGGGGCATTTACATGATAAAGACATCAAGCAATTCAATCACCTAAATGGACCAATCGCATATCCAGGATCAATTGAATTAACAACTAGTGAAGGAATTAAGGAGACCAAAAAAGGATTTTTTGAAGTAGATATTTCA
>CAJQRN010000012.1 GCA_905612295.1 uncultured Candidatus Nitrosopumilus sp. | reverse complement strand
GTAAAAAGAAAATTCCAATAATTCCACTGACAGGTGTAGATAATCAACTATTTGAAGAAGCAAAAGAAATTGGATTGGAACGAAATATCAAAAAATTAGAAAAAATAGTCAGTATTACTTCAAATGAGATTCCAATTTATTCAAAAACAGAAGTAATATCTGCGCTCAAAACAAAGCAAATAATTTCTCTTAAGTTAGGACCAAACAATGTTCATGATATTTTAGACTCATTAGAACAAAATCATTGAAATTTTAAACAGTATATTTAATTAAAAATTATGTTCAAAATAGGAGAATTCATCTATCCGTGGGGAAGCGGTCATTATTCTCGAATGATGAGACTAAATGATGCATTATCAAATGAAATTAAAGATGAATTAGAAGTTCATTTTTCAAGTAAAGATCATGTTTATCAAAAATTATTAAAAAAATTTCCAGATAAAAAAGATAAAATTCATGAAATTTTAATGCCAACTCCAATTGATGGAAAATTTGGTCCTAGTATTACAAAATCATTGATGAATATAGTATTACCAATCCAAAATAATCCTTCATTAATAAAACAGATTATGAGTTATTTGAGAGAAGAGAGAAAACTATACAATAAAGAAAAATTTGATTTGGTCATAAATGATGGAGATATGGGTTCAAATATTTTAGCAAATAATAGAAACATCCCAAGTTTATTTGTAACAAATCAATTTAGACCAAAATTATATAATTCAAGATCATATCTTTATCCATCACTAATTTTTATAGCAAAACAAATCAATAAAGCATCAAAAATTCTTGTTGCAGATTCACCACCACCATATACTATGTGTGAATATAATCTAAATTTTATAAAAGAAGCAGAAGAGAAAGTAGTTTATGTGGGACATTTTACAAATAGTAAAAAAATTAAAAATGAAAAAGAAACAGATTTAGAAAAATTGGTGAAAGATAATGAATTTGGTTATTGGATGAGAACTGGAAATAAATCAGCTAATGATGCAACTGGTGAAAGATATAACGAAGTTTTCAGCAAAAATGAAATGATAAAAGAAAAAAGAATTATCTCACATGCTAGAAATGAATCAAGTATTGATTCAGTAATTGGAAAAGATGGTAAAAAATATTCGATTTCAGATGCTTTAGAAAAGAAAATAGATTGGGTGCAAATTGATATTGGTTTTCTTTCAGAACAAGAAAAAAACACAGTCTTAGATTTATGCAAGTATGCAGTTGTAAACGGTTCCCATACAGTAATGGGTGAAATAATGGGTGAAAAAGCAAAACCGATAATTGGAATTCCAATTCATGATGAAAATACAAATAATATCAAATGGGCTGATGAGAAAAAATTAGGAATTTTAGTTTCAAAAACAGAACAAGTGGTAGGTGCTATTTCTAAAATTAAAGAAAATTATGAAATATTTGAAGAGAATTTGAATGAATTTTCAAAGAATTTTGTGCCTAATGGTGCTGAAAATTCAGCAAAAATTGCAAGTCAAATCTTGGAAGAAAAGAGATAATAGATTATTTTAGATAATTTTATCATCTGGCACGCGGGATTTCGATGGGCGAACGGACCGCAAGGGATGATGAAAAAATCCGCGTGCCGGATAAAATATCGATCAATAAAGAACGTGCGAACGCTTTTATGGAAAAAATTAATTTAAATTTCATTGGTTGTTTGTCCTGAATGTACAGCAAGAGCAAAGAAAAAAATTCTAGCTAAATATGAAGAAGAAGTAGAAGAGGAAAATAGAGATAAACAAGATCTTTACAAATTATTTGACGAAGTTGAAATTCCAATGGAAATGGATAAAAATACAAAAAATTTCATTTGTAAAAAATGTGGATTATATGCCTCAAGAGAGCAAATATCTGATATTAGATTCAAATTAAATCAAAAAGAAAAAACACGTGACGATAAGCATGATGATTATCTTGAATGGTGGTCAAAAAGTAAAAAAGATAAAAATTTAGATAATTAGTGTTGATTTAACAATGGTAAAAAAGAAAGACGATATTCCAGAGTGGGTTACTGATGAAATTAAGAATGCTAAATTTCAAAAACCAAAAAAAATGAAAATATCCGGATATGTTCTAGAGATGTATCAAGAAGATAATAAAATAGATACTCAATTGTATGATCCCTTAGAAGATGGGAGACAAATAGTTACAATGGATGTATCAGAAAAAATTAAAATTTCAGAATTAGAAAAAGGAATTGTTTATGAATTTACTTTTGAACAGCACAAAGCACCATTAAGTAAAAAAGTTTCAGAATTTTTTGACCAACTTCCTGAAGAAAGTAGAATCGAAATAGACGCAATTTATGATTTTAAATTAAAATCAATTAAATTAATAGATGAAAGTGATTCTAGTCAAGCCTCAGAAGATAATATTGAAGAATAAAACTAATCAGTTTTTGTAGAATCTAATTGTTTTTTGAAAGACTTTCCTAAAACAGGATTAATAAAATAAGGAAATGTATGTTTTAGCCAGACTGCAACACGTACTATTGAGGGAGTAATGATTTCAAGTCTAGATGAATTTGCAGCTTTTAGAATTGCTTTAGCAACTGTTTTAGAATCAAGTGATGTTGGCGAGTATTTGGGCATTTTTTCAAAAGATGGATGGTTAAAAAAATCAGTTTTTACCATTATTGGACTAACTACTGTAATTCCAACTCCAGTTCCAGCAAGTTCATGTTTAAGACCTTCAGAAAATCCTAACATTGCAAATTTTGATGCACAGTATGAAGCAATTCCAGGTAATCCAAAGCTTGCAGCAACAGATGCTACATTCACTATATGGCCAGATTTTTTCTTTAGCATTAATGGAAGGAAATTTTTTGTACAATAAACCATACCAAAATAATTAGTCTCCATTTGAGATTCAATCTCATCTATTGAAAGATCAAATATAGAACCATAAATTGCAAAACCAGCATTATTTACTAAAATATCAATGGAAGTAAATTTTGCAAGAACAATTTTTGACATTTTCTCTACTTGATCTTTTTTTGAAACATCACAAACACAAACTAATGTATTTACATTGAATTGTTTTAATTCATTTTCTACTTGTTCAAGTTTATCCTTTCTTCTTGCAACTAAAATAATACTTGAACCTAATTTTGCAAATTCTATTGCAGTTTGTTTACCAATTCCAGATGATGCGCCTGTGATTAAAACTACTTTATTTTTAAAATCCACAAATAAAAAAAATCATTTAATGATAAAGTGGTTTCTATTCATTCGGTGTTTTTGGAATTTTACTCAAGGCTAATTTTACTAATAATATCCAGGTAATTGCTATTGGAACATAATATGTTGCAATTCTCCAACCAATTACGGCATCCCAACCTACAATTCCTTCATTTATAGTAAAATCAAATGGATTTAAATTATTTAGATAAGATATGATACCAAATTCAGCTAAACCTGAACCACCAATAGTAATCGGTAGATTTCCAATTGCATTTGCACCCATAACGGCCATTATTGAATCAAATGCATTAATTAGATATCCTGTTCCCATCGCTATAATCATGAAAGATATTCCATAGAATGACCATGACGCAAGTGAAAAAAAGAATGAAACTGTAAATATTTTTTTAGATTCTGGAGTTTGTATATTCTCTCTAATCATGGTACATGTTTCTTCCATCCAGTCATTTGTTTGATTAATAATTTTAGTTCCTTTTTCTTTTCCTAATTTTTTAGCAAGTATTTCTAAAATATTTGGAACTTGGAATGTATGTTTAGAAGATAAAAAGAACATCACCATCCATAAAGATGTAATAGAAATACTAGTAGCTAAAATAACAATTCCAACAATATATGCTCCATTCAATAATGCAATTATTCCTGCTAACATAGATAACAAACCTGCTGCAAGTACTTCAGTTACAATATCAACAAGTGCAATCCAGGTTGCCTTTGAAAGTTCTACTCCTTTTTTCTTCAAATAATAAATTACAATAAATTCTGCTCCAATGAACATTGGAGTTGTAAATTTAATAAATTCACTACCAACTCTAACACCAATTAATTTTAAAAATGAATCAGTGTTACCAAGATATTTTTTTGTAATATATGCAAATTTTATTCCTTGTAAAACTAGTTTAATCATCATTGCAATTATAGCTCCAATAAATGGAAAAAGACCAATTGCTAGAATATCATCAATTTGGATATCAAATTGAATGGCAATAATGAAAATAGGGATTAAAGTAACAGGTATGGCAACTAGTCTCCAGTTCATTTGATATTTTTTTCAAAGAATCAAATATGAAAGTTGATGAAATTTTAGTCATCAAATTATTGTGCCTAAAAATAGGCATAAAAAATATGATTAAATTGATATTTTATCAATTTTTGACCAATTTCAAATTGAAAATAATTATAAAATAAATTTTTGACTAAAAAATTTCTTTGAAAATCATCTAGTTTGAAATATAAGCAAAGAAAAGAAATCAAGAAAAGATTGAAAACAATTTTTGTTACTGGAACAGCTGGTTCAGGAAAATCATCACTTACATCAAAATTACTTGAATACTATACAAGAAATGGAGCAAATGCTGCTGTCTTAAATTTAGATCCAGGTGTTGAGAGTATGCCATACAATTGTGATGTAGATGTTAGAGATTATGTGGATTATGTTTCAATAATGCAACAGTACAGTTTGGGACCAAATGGAGCACTAGTAATGGCAAATGATTTGATTGCATCAAAAATTGATGAAATACAAAATGAAGTAGATCAAATAAATCCAGATTATCTAATTGTCGATACGCCAGGTCAAATTGAATTATTTGCATATCGTTCCAGTGGTCGTTTTATTGTAGATAATCTTAGATCGGATGAAAAAACAAGTATTTTTCTTTTTGATGGAGCAATAGTTACTACACCTACAAATTTTGTTTCAATTGCATTACTTGCAACATCAATTAGATTACGACTTAATTTACCAACAATAAATGTAATAACAAAAACAGATGTAATAGATACTAAACTAGCAGAGATACTGCAATGGTCAACAAACTTGAATACATTAGAAAATGCAGTTTCTAAAGATACAGATGGTGAAACATATGCATTGACTACAAGTATTTTAAGAGGATTGAATCTTAATGGGTTTGCACAAGGATTAATTCCAATTTCAAATTCAACTGGTGAAGGCATTGTTAATCTTGAGAGTGCACTTAGTAGAATTCTCAATTTGGGTGAAGAGGTAGAAGGGTAGTTGGTAACAAAAATTACAGTTAGAGCACCTTCATCTACAGCTAATTTAGGACCAGGATTTGATACATTTGGACTAGCAATAGATGCATTTTATGATGAAATTACATTAACAAAAATAAAAAGTGGAATTACAATAATTACAGATGATGATATCCCTACAAATCCAGAAAATAACACTGCTGGATTAGTAATAAAAAACATGAAAAAGGAATTAAAAATTAAAGATGGTATTGAAATTAAAATAAAGAAAGGAATACCTGCTGGATTTGGAATGGGTAGTAGTGCTGGATCTGCTGCTGCAAGTGCAGTTGCATTTAATAAATTATTTAAATTAAAATTAAGTCCAAATTCTTTAGTAAAATTTGCAGGGTTTGGTGAAAAAGCAAGTGCTGGATCAATTCATTATGATAATGTTGCAGCGTCAGTTTTGGGAGGATTTGTTATTGTGAAAACAGATCCATTAGATGTAATTACAATAGATCCGCCTATGAATCTAAGAATGTGTATTGCAGTTCCAAAAATGGATGTTCCAAAAAAGAAAACAAAGGTTTCAAGAGGGGTAATTCCTAAAAAAGTAAAATTAACTGATGCTGTTTTAAATATATCAAATGCATCATCAATTGTTGCAGGATTTATGAAAAAAGATCCTGAATTAATTGGAAATTCAATTAAAGATGCAATTGTAGAGCCTGCAAGACAACACATGATCCCAGGATATCAAAAAGTTAAACAAAATGCACTAAAAGCAGGAGCATACGGTGTTACAATTAGCGGTGCAGGACCATCAGTAATTGCATTTTCAAAAAATTCATTTAACTTAAAAAAAATTAGTAATGCAATGTCAAAAGGATTTACATCTGCAAATATTGAATGTCAGACAATAATATGTAAACCCAGCAAAGGTGCAGTGCATATAAAAAATAATTAGATGATAAATTATGAAAAAAGCTGTTATTGTATTTAGTGGGGGGATTGACTCTGTATGTGCAGTTTCATTTTTAAAATCAAAATATGAATTATATGGAATTACATTCTCATATGGACAAAAAGCTAACATGGAAATTGCTGCGGCAAAATCTTTTGCAAAAAAACTGGGATTAAAAGAGCATAAAATAATTGATATTGGTTTTATGAAAAATCTTTATGGTAATTCAAATGTTTTAACAAGTTCAAAAAGAAAAATTCCAACAAAATTTGAATATTCAATTGTAGTTCCAATTAGAAATGCAGTATTTCTTTCAATAGCATCTGCATGGGCGTTTACACTTAATGCATCGCTCGTTGCATATGGTGCACATACAGGAGATACAAATTATCCTGATTGTCGACCAAAATTTGCAAAAAAATTAGAAAATGCGTTTAATGAAGGAGAAATAGATGGGATTAATTCAAAATTACGAAAAAGTATTGAAATTTGGTCACCGTATCGTAAGGGATTATCAAAAAGTGATTTATTAAAAACAGGAATAAAAAATTTAGGGGATTCAATTTTTAAAACTTGGAGTTGTTACTCAAATAAAAAATATCATTGTGGGATTTGTGAATCTTGTAATAATAGAAAAATTGCATTTAAAGAAGCTAAAATTAAAGATAAAACAAAATATTTGAAATAGCTATAAACTATTTATTTTAAAATTTTCTTTTTTAGAATTAATCCTCTAATTACAACATACCAAACCAAAAAGAATGTTCCAAAAATTCCTGTAATAAGATAATTATGTACTTCCGGAGTTAGGCCTTCAATAGAATTAGTAATTTTGACGGATGCTAGAAAAGCAATTACAATAAGAGCAACACATTCTATTGCATACCAGGTCCAATTAGGCCAAGATTCTTTTGGAATGTGAATATACGGATTTGCTTTTCCCATATTAATAATGAAAAATATTGATTATTTAATTTTTGAGTATTACGGGAAAGAATTTGAAGCACGCTTTCTAATTAGTGTAATAATACTCTCTTTTTCTTCCTTATTTTCATAAATTCCTCTAAATGCAGAGGAGGAAAGAGTTGCATCACTTCTAACTCCACGCATTTTCATACAAAGATGTTCAGCATCAGCAAAGACTACTACACCTTTTACTCCTTGAGAGTATAACTCATCAGCAATATTTTTTGTTAATCGCTCTTGAATTTGTAATCTTTTTGAATATTTTTCAACTAATCTTACTAGTTTAGATATTCCAAAAACTCTACCGTTTGGAGAATATGCAATGTGAATTTTTCCATAAAATGGTAACATATGATGCTCACACATAGAATAAAATTGAATATCTCGTGCAATTACTACATCAGAGTCTTCAGAAAATTGTACAGATAATTGTGAATCTGAATCATATCCAGCAAAAATTTCTTTATACATACTTGCAATTCTTTTAGGAGTCTCTCTTAGGCCTTCACGAGTCGGATCTTCACCCAGCTCAATAATTAATTCTCTAACAAGTTTTTGTACACGTTCATCATCCATTTTGTATTTATCCTTTTTTTCTAGTATTTGAACGTAATCTGAGTTTTACACACGTGCTAATCTTATGGGGCTCCAATAAATTTGTGTAATTGTGGAACTACTTTAACATCAATATAATGAGGGAATACTATATCATACAAATTTAATAAAAGATCTAATGATGGTTCAGAAATACCATATGTAGGTTGAATTACAAATCCATCAATATCCTCTTTTGAAATTATATTAAAAATTTGATCCACCAATTCTTTGAATTCATCTAATTGTGTTTTAGAACTAACTACAATTTTGATATAAGTTATTTTTTTTGATTTTACAGATGATTCAAGACATTTCATAGTATGGCCAATTAATTTGTCATAATTTTTAGGATCAGCAAAATCAGAATCTTTGGTTTTAAATTCAATTTTAACAATATCAATAAAAGGCAAAACATGATTAAAACGACCGATATCAAAACATGATGATTCAAGATATGTAGGAATTTTTTTATTTTGAATATGTTTAGCAAGTTCTGCAACTGCTTGATGTTGAATTAATGGATCACCGCCAGTGAAATTTACTTTGTAAGTTTGATTTTGTAAATTGGAGTCAATTAATTCATTAGCTGCTTCAATTGTATATTCTGTACCAGAATCAAGTGGTAATGATTCCTTAGTATCACAATAAAAACATGTGAAAGGGCACCCTGCAAGTCTAACAAAAAGGGTCTTTGTACCATAAAGAATTCCTTCCCCTTCTACAGATGTAAATATCTCAAATAATCTTACTTTCAATTAATAATTCTAATTTTTTTCATTATTTATTTAATCAGTTTTTACTAACTAGTGCATTACAGGTTCTTTTGTATAAAATAATCCAGAAATAAAGAAAACTACACCTAGAATTCCAATAGTACTTCCAATCAATTCTACTTGATTTTGTAATTCCCCTGCAAATGGAGACCATAACCAAGCCATTAAGACACCAACTATAATCATTGGAATTCCTACGCCTAGTGTAATTGATTTGGAAACCATGTTAGAAATTCTTTAGAAAATGTATATGAAGCTTATGTTATTCGTATCGAATAACCAATATTTTCCATTAATCCTTTTAGTTCAACAAATATCACTTTAGCATCATTGATTTGATTTTTTGAAAGTAACTCCCTAATTTCAAGAATTAATTCATGGCCTTTATCAATTTGAGTTTGATCTACACCATTATCTTGGGCTTTTGTTAATTGCTCATCAACTTGATTAAGAGATCGATCAAAAAATCGCTTAATAAAATCAGATCTTTGTTCTAAAGCAGATTCACGTATATCATTTTTAATATAATCAAGAATAATCTTTATTTTCTTAATACCGACATTTACTTCATTATCTTGTTTACGTAATTCTTGAATTAAATCATAAATTTTAATAAAATCAGATTCTGTATCTACATCATATTTTTTAGATATAGTTTCTAAACTTTTTACATATTTTACTAATCTATCAAGTTCATTAGATAAAGTCCTACTAGTTGTATCAGATACAGTTACGGCTACAACTTTTTCTGAAGATTGAGAAATTATTCTAGAAATTTGCATAAATGAATTCATTGCTAAAAGAAAATCTTGCTTTGCTTTTTCAATATCGTTAGGTAAAGATTCATCTAATGAATATACAGCCCCATGACCTTTATCATATAAAATTTGTAGATTATTTGGAATTTGATCACCATATACTCCATCTAATTCATTTACAATTTGTTTATCTGCTTGCACAGCAATACGTAACAAAATACTTGGATCATTTTGTGCATATGCACCATCAACTAATGATGGAGAGATTGTACCAAAAATTAAAACAATTATTGCAAATACTGCTAATTTTTTCATTCTTCACCCTCCATACTCTTGCGTAATTTTACCAAATTTTGTAAATCTTTCTTTTCAATTTCAATAACTCCTTCACGTTCCAATCTTTTTACTGCACGCCACATAGTAGTTCTTGGTTGTAAGAATTTTTTACGTAATTCACTTTCTAATGCTTCTCCTCCATTATTAAAAATAAATTTCACTAATTCTTTATCATCCTCACGCAGATCCGATTTTAATTTAAAAATTGTTTCAAGATCTAAAGTAGTATTTTTTTTAGTTATTTGATTATGTTCTATTGATTTATGATTTTTTTGTTTAGTACGAATAATTATTACAGATCCAATTAAGATGATTAGTAACACTCCACTAATTATTGCATATGGAAAATAATTTGTTTCAATTTTTGTATCAGATAATGAATTAGAAATAGTATTACTAAACAAATAATCAATTTCAGTTTTACCTGGAGATAAAGTTAATTGGTTTTGATCATTAATTATTTCCATATTAATTGGAAGATTGATCATTCCAACAATCGCAGAATTTTTTGGTAAAAGTAGTGTAAAAGTAGAAGGGGAATCTAAAGAAAAAGTCCAAAGTCTACCTTGTTTAGAAACTAAATCATGAATATCATAATCAATACTAATAGATGATGAACCAAAAGTTTGAATTAAAACAGAATCATCCATAATACTAGTATCTAATAGAAATTCATTATCTCCTACTACAACTAAATTATCAATAGTACTTCCAAATAGATTTAATTCATAATCAGTCAGAAAGGGATCAATATCAATTTCTGTAGAAATATGTGTAGAACCATCGGGGTAAATTATTAGATCTAAATCTCTAGGAGAACTAAAGGAAGATTGGATTGGAAGTAAAGCTGCTACAATAATCATACTAGCTACCAAAAGAGATGTTTTGACCATTGTATCAAGAATACTCTCATTCCTTACAAAAAGTATTCCATCATCTCCTAGAGATTGTTTCAATTGAATTGGTTCGATAAATGAGGCCATCAGATCAATATCTTAGATTCATACTTTCTACTAATACTTGGAATCTTTTGAATTCCTGGAAAAAACCTAGACCTTTTTCAGTAATTTGAAAGATTCTATTTCTATCATTTTTGATTGATTCTACTAAGCCAGCTTCTACCAATTTCTCACATTTGTCTAATACTGCATAGTGAGATAGGTTGGCTTTTCGAGATATTGCAGATATAATGATTCCATCACGACCACCGTTAGCGGTTACGTCTAAGATATCACCCATTATGCCCATTTCGGACCTGTATTGTTGTTTTGACATGCTATAGTATAGAATTGAGTACTTTATGAGGAACATTCTGAAACTTCATAGCGGAACGCAAAGCGGAACGCCCGTTTCATCAAAAAAATCCCATAATTTTGGTAAAAATGAGTTTTCGGAGCGGGGAAATTAGAAAAACAAGCCTAAAAAATGCAATTAAAATTCATTCACAAGGTCAGTTTTCATATTCATAATAACTTTTTATTCCCATTTTCAATAGGAAATCATAAAATGTTTGATAAGTTCAAAGAAGATAAGGGAGGAGAGATGATGGAAGAAGAAAATACCAATGTATCTGAATCAGTAGAAACATCTCCAAATGTTGAATCTACTATTGGAATTGGTGAATTAATGGGAAAACGTGCAAAATTAGAAGAAGCAATTGACTATGTCGGTTTAATGATAAAAAATCTTAAAGATAAAAGAACTATGCTTGAAAAAGACATAGAAGAAGAATCAGTAGATATCAAAAATCTTAAAGAAAAATTACAAAAAGTTAGTGAATACATAGATGAAGAAAATAGAGGAATTCAAGAACTTGCAGATAAAAGAATCAAAGTAGAAAATGAAGCTGATGAAGTTGGAGTAATAATTAATAATTTAAGAGATAAACTGGCAAATATCGATACGATTGTTGGTGAAGAAGGAAACAGAGTTAAACAAATTAAAGAAAGTAGAGATACTCTAGAAAGTTAAAAATTATAAAAATTTACTACTACTTGCTTGTTGACTACTTGATGGAACTGATGGGAACATCTCACCAGTTGAACTTTCTGCAACAGCAGATGCCTCTCTTAAAATTTTCTCAGATTCGCTATTAGTTGTTTCATCAATTCCAAATGCTGCATCACCTGAGAAACTTTCAGTCATAAAGCCTCCAAGCATTTCTGCCATTTGACCAATTTCTTGTTCAGCACCAGGCATTACTTTGCCAAGAGATGTTTTCAAATTCTTCATTAAACCCATTGTTGGAATCATTGCAACAACCGTGTCTCCAAGATCACTACAAGTAGATAATCGTAATTCAATTTGCTCTAATGCAATTCGTGCATTACTCAAAATTTTTGTAACTTTACGAATTTCAGCTAATTCATTACCTAAAACCTTACTAGTTTGAACATCATGATTTTGTGTTGCAGTTACAATTCTTTGAAATAATTTAGCATCACGCTCTTGTAAACCCGTTAACATTGAATCTAATTTTTTAATTTGTAATTGTAATTTTTTAATTCCTTCTTGAACTCGTGGTTTTAATGCACTTTTAGGCTTGATTGTATCATTTATTTTTTCAGTAATTCCTACTTTCGGTTGTTTTGACCATTTAGTTTCAAGACCAGTCATATGTTTGATTTTTAAATTAATACTTAATTTCAAGTGTAAAAATTGCTTAACAGTGCGTGAACTTTAGTTAGCTAAAATTGAAAATATTTTTTATAATGGAATTTGCAATTTAATCTATGAATAAAAAAAATATTGGAATTTTAGTAATTTTAGGCGTAGTAATTTTAGGCGTATCTATTTCAATAGATTCTAAAGAGGAAAATAATGATGTTGCATTTCACATAACTTTAGCAGATCCTGAACTGTATACTAATGGAATTTACACAAGTAATTTTACAATTGAATCTGGCACATATTTTTTCAGATTTGTCCCAAATGGAAGTAGTCCTGAAATCTTATCAATAAAATTAAGTGGTCAAAATTATAGTTTTATAGAGAATTATAATCTGAAAGGTATACCACATGAATCAGAAACTTCAAAATATTTTACATGGGAATATGAAGGACTAAAAAACATCACAATTGATTCAATGGAAGAAATTACAATTGTAATTAATTCAAATGGTAATGTAATGGGTTCAGTATCTGTAGATATTATTAAGAAGAAAGGTGATTAATGTACAAAATAAATTCACATGAATTTAATACAACCCAAAATTATAAAATATTATGAAAGATAAAAAATTTAGAGCTAAACTAATAATTCTCTTAGGTTCAATTTGGATAGTTATCACATTACCATTACCATGGATCATAAATAATCCAGCAGTTTCAGAGGCTCAATTTAACACCATACTTGGAATAATAGGAGTTATGTCAATTCCATTTATTATGCTTGGAGTTGCCTGGTCATTAAAGCCAGAATTAACAACATAAGGAAATCATAATTGAATAATATTCCAATTCCTGATAAAATTCCTGAATTAGATATTGCAATTAAGGCTGCACAAGAAGCAAGTAATGTAATTTTAGAAATTTATCAAAAAGATTACAATACATTCACAAAAACTGATAACTCACCAGTTACAGATGCGGACTTAGAAAGTAATAAAATAATTAATGAAATTTTATCAAATACAAAATATTCAATACTTTCTGAAGAGGATATTGATGATCAAAGTAGATTATCAAAAGATATGATTTGGATTGTGGATCCATTGGATGGAACTTCTGATTTTATTGATAAAACTGGAGAGTTTACTGTAATGATTGCACTAATACAAAATAAAAAACCAATTCTTGGAGTTATTGCATGGCCAACAGAGAAAATATTATTTGTTGCACAAAAAAATTGTGGTGCTTTTAGATATTCAGATAACAAATGGGATAAAATTTCAGTCACTAAAATAAATGAACTACCTAAATGTAGAACAGTAGGATCTAGACATCATTTATCAGAAAAGGAAAAGGAATTCATTAAAAAAATTGGAATTGAAGATTTTACAAGCATAGGCAGTTCATTGAAAGTTGGAAAAATTAGTTCAGGTCAAGCTGAAGCTTACATCACTACAACAAACAAAATGAAAGAATGGGATACAGCAGCATCTTATTGTATTGTTTCAGAAGCTGGTGGGAAAATGACAGATATGCTAGGAAATGATTTAACATATAATAACAAAAATGTGCATCATCAAAATGGAATTTTAGTTACTAACGGATTAATTCATGATAAAATAGTAGAAGAATTTAAAAAATTAGAGTAGGTTTCTTTCACTAAGAAAGTCCTTTACTTTGTTTGCACTATCTGAAAGTGGTTCATGTTCAGTATCAATTACTAAATCTGCTTTTTCTGGAGCTTCATAAGGATCATCAATTCCTGTAAATCCCTTAATCTCTCCTTTTCGTGCCTTGGCATACATGCCTTTGACATCTCTTTCTTCACATTTAGCTAATGAACACTTTACATACACTTCTGCAAACTGATCACCTGCAGCAATAATTTCTCTAGCATTTTCTCTATTCTCAACATATGGTGATACTAGAGATACTATACTTGGAACACCATGATTTAACAAAAGCTTAGCTAAATGAGCAACTTTTTTGTTATGCTCATCACGTCCTGCTTTTGAAAAATCTTTAGGTGAAAACCATTCTCTTAGTTCATCACCATCAAGCATTGCCAAATTTGGAATATCCTTCTGCAAATCTTTTACAATTGTAGTCTTACCCGAACAAGGAAGACCAGTCATCCAAAGAATGAAAGGTTTCATGAACAAAAATAATGAAATAACCAATAAAGAGTTTACGTTAATTTTGAACCCAATCTTGTTTTTCCAAATATTCAATTTCTTTAATCATGTCTTCCATTTTTTTTGAAATTGTCATAACAGATTTGAATTGCTCATACATTTCAAATTCTTCTTCTTTTGAAAGTATTTCTGCCTCAGCTTTATCAAAGAAATGTTCTTCCTTAGTCATATGATCCATGAGGTATATTGAATATGTTTTTAAAAATCTTGCAACAGGTTCTCGTGCATCTTCCCCATTTTTCCATCGTTTAACATGTTTTTTAATTTGTATTGCAATTCTTCTTGAAAATTCATGTTCAATTAGTAATGAACGTATTTCTTGTTTTAAATGATCATAACTTGCAACACAAGGAAAATACGAGTCCTCCTCTCGTGAATAATGAATGGAATCAAAAAATTCTTCAATAATTATTGTAATTTTTTCTAAATCAGATATAGGAATATTTTTACCTGCATAAAGACTGGTATAGCATTTTATTATTACCTTATCTAAACGTCTAATCTGTTTATGATCTTCACGTAATGAATCAGTTGCACTCAATAACAAAAATTATTGTTACTATAGATTTAATGTTTTTCTAAAAATTGATTATATGTATGAAGAAAATTTAGATTAATTTTTATCTATATGGATATGGATCTAGTCATTAATGAATTCAATTACTTTATCAATTTTAAATTTGATTACAAGTCAAATTGGAGATACATCATTATCAGAAATTGATTTAACACTAATTTTAAATAAATTTACAGAATTACAAAATTTCATTACTGGATTAACGGCACAAGAGGGAGTAATTGCATCAGCAGATGTAATACTACTTGCTGCAGGTGTTGTAATATTTCTTGGAGTTGCGGGTGAAGCATTTTTTAAAAAAACAGGTATTCCAGATGTAGCATTTTTAATGATTCTTGGAGTAATAATAGGACCAGTATTAGGCATAATTCAAGCTGAAGCTGTAATTCAAGTTGTTCCATATTTTGCTGCACTTGCATTGATAATTATCATGTTTGATGGAGGATTAAATTTAGATATCAAACATATTGTAAAAACTGCACATTATTCATTTACACTAGCTATTATTGGATTTATTTTATCAGTAATAATAATTTCACTTGCTACACATTATGTTTTAGAATGGACATGGTTAGAAAGTATTTTGTTAGCGTCTATTGTAGGAGGAAGTAGCTCTGCAATTGTTTTTGGTTTAGTTAGAAATATTAGAATTTCAGAAGAAACTAAATCAATACTAAGTTTTGAATCAGCGGTAACAGATATCCTTGCAACCATTATTGCATTTATTTTGTTTGAGGCAGTTCTTGCAGGTCATTTTGATTTACAAACATTACAAGAAACAATTGGTAGAGCAGTAGTAGTGGGTTTAGTTTTAGGATTTGGTGTTGGTATACCTTGGATGTATATTTCAACAAAATTTGGAAATGCTCAACATGCCTACATGCTTACATTAGCAATTTTGTTTGTTTTATTTTTCTTAGCAAATTCATTTGGAGAATCAGGAGCATTAACAGCACTAGTATTTGGTTTAATGATTGGCAATAAAAAACATCTTTCTAAAATTCTTAGATTTAAAGTTCCAAAAATTGAAAGGGATGATCCAACACATAACCAATTAACATTTTTGGTAAGATCATTTTTCTTTGTGTTTGTTGGGTTAATGGCAACATTTGGACAAATTGAATATGTGATATTTGGGGTTGTAGTGACAATTGCAGTCTATGTTGGAAGGATGAGTCTTGTAAAAGCTGTATTAAGAAAAGGATTTTCTAAATTAGATAAATCAGTAACAAAATCAATGATTCCAAGAGGTTTAGCTGCTGCTGTACTTGCAACGTATCCAATAACTATGGGATTACCAAATGCAGAATTATATCCACAAATGATATTTTTCATAATTTTATCATCAGTTATCATTACAACAATTGGATTAGGTAAATCAAAGAAAATACCTCCACCAGATTCGGTTCAAGGTGGATTTGTAAAACCAGCAGATGATTTAACAGGTAATCAAGAAATTAATGAAGAATTTGATCTACTTGATAAAAAACTAGATGGTGGATTTGTAAAACCAGCAGATGATTCTAAAAATTAATCAATTCTTTCTTTAATTTTTTCGAGATATTTGTTATTGTACTCATTAAACAGCTCAATTTTACTTTGGTTCAAAGCCATTGCACCAGGTCTAGTGTTAACATGTTTTTCACAAATTTTTTGTTGTTCTAAAATATGTTCTATACTCTCATTTGAAATTAATTTTAATTTATCAAGTAAAGTTACGAGTTCTTTTTCAAAAATAATTTTAATTTCAATAATAGATGGCTCTGAACCAATAATTTCCTGAGTCATAATATTACCAAATACTTTTTTGTTTAATTCTAACAATATTTTAGTATTAAACTAGCGATATAAATTCAATTTGATGTATCTCATTATTTAAAATAAAAATAATGATTAGGCTGATTCGCCTAGAAAATGTACAATATCACTAGTTACAACAACTGTTCTATCTTTTGGAACATGGTATAATTTTTTTGAACCATTTGGTGATTGAACAATAAGTTTTGAATATGGATCTTTGATAGACTTGTAGAGAATTCCTTTATCTCCAACTGATTGAGACCAATGAATTCCTTGTACAAATGAAATTGTTTGAAATTTAACTACTTGATATGAATAAACCATTTTCAATTAATTATTAATAATTGCACTCATTAAGGATTTGCCTCCAATTAGGGCGGCAATAGATAGTCCTACATTTGCTAGAATATTTACAATTAATGAAACATATTGGTTATTTTCAAGTAAATTACTAGAATCAAGTGCAAATGCAGACATTGTAGTTAGTGATCCACAAAATCCTACAGCAGCAAAAAGAGAATATTTACTATCAAGATGCCATTGTTGTGAAAGTACAACAAATACTCCAAGAATAAATGCTCCAGCAACATTAACCATCAGAACGTTAACAGGTAAAGTATTGAAAAGTAATGGGGATTCAGTAAGTTTGTATCTTAAAAATGCACCAAGTGCAGAACCCACGCCAAGTAAAATAAATTCCAAACCTTTCATTTAACATAAAATTAGAATTAGGGGTTATTAGTGGTATTATGAAAAACAAACACCTACAGTTTTTATACATTAGCCAAATAATTGAAAATATGACAATTAAACTAAGATGTAACGATTATGGTTATGAATGTGATCTAGTTTTAGATGAAGAATTAACTGTAGGTTTAATTAAAAAATTGAGGGATCATTTTGAAGAAAAACATGGACTTGATTATACTATCGAGGCAGTTACACAAATGATTACAAATCGTGGGCATTCTTTAGAATCAATTAAAAAATAATTAATTTAATTTAATATATTCACTAACACAAGAATTGCTACACATAAAATAAAAATTAATTTTAATAAATACATCAATTCTAATAAATAAATTATAATTATTGATAAAATTTTAGAGAATAATATTTAAAAAAATATTTGATAAAATTTATGATCTATTAAAAATTACTAAAAAAGCCTAAGGATAAAATTTACTAACATAAGAAAAAACTAAATTATTGATAAAAATCAGGCTCTTGATCTTTTTTCTGTTTTGGAAGATCTTCCATTACAGCCTGAACAACTTCATTATGATTATAAGTTAAATGTCTTAAAAATTTTGCAGATTCATCAGATCTTGTTTTTTGATCACCAAAAATTATTTCAGGACTACTTAATTCACTCATCATTTCTTTACATTCTTTACAAGGTTCAAAATCAAGAAGTAATTTCATTATTTTATCTCATTTTTCTTAGTATTTACAGTATTCTATCATTTTTTAGTCATGTAATCATCTCAAAAAAATAAAGGGTTTATTCAACCTCTACTTTTTTACTAGTTTGTTTTTCTACAGCTTGTTTGAAAACAATTTCTAAAACACCATTTTTGTAAGATGCTTTTGCAGAGTTTTCATCAACTTTGTGTTGTAGTGGAACTTTGCAATGATATTTTTTTTCACCATGTTCTGCAGAAATATCCACAACATTTTTGTCAACTAAAATTTTGACATCAGTTTTTTCAACTCCGGGCATTTCAACTATGAGCTTTACTACTTTTTCTTTCTCATCTACAATTGTATCAACAATTGCTTCTCTGGTATTTGAAATAGGAAGATGCTCAGGTTTTACATTTCCATATTCCTGTACAGAAGGTTTTCCATCGGGGCCAACAGTCATTGTGTAACCGTAAAAAAGTGGACCAGAATTGGAATTACTTTTGAATTCTTCAAAAATATCATCTACATCAAAAAAAGAATTTGACATTGTTTTGAAGATTCTATCAATTTCGGTTTCGAAGAAATTTGTCATATTAATCTAATATATGTAATATATATTACATTATATAAATATACAGTATATTTTCATATATTATTACATAATTCTATTATAAGTGACATAATATAATGGTCTTAATGAGATCAATGATGTCTATTCCTGAAGTTGTAAGAGAAATCATAACAAGAAATCGTTCAATTTATGATTGCATGAAAATGGATTTGATAAATTATACTGCGTTGGCAGTAAAAATTCAACCGGAAATAGAAAAAATTTTAGGAAATTCTGTTAATCTCAATACAGTGGTAGTTGCAATCAAAAGATATGCAGATTCATTTGAAATTAAAGAAGAGATGAACGAAGAGCCAGTTTTGAAAAATGCAAGATTATCTTTAACAGATGGAATAATGGATGTTAGATTTTCTATTAAGGATTCAAATCAAATGGATCCTATGTCAATTTTAGATAAATTTTCCAAGGTAACTAATAATTATGAATTTTTTAGACTATCTGATTCATTTAGATTTCTTACAGAAGACATGGAAGATATTAGACAAATTTTCAATAGTGTTTCAGAAAGAAAAGATATGTTTAGTACTGGTCTTGCAAAAATTAAAATTTCAATACCCTATTCCCATAATCAATCAGATGTAGTATCATATGTTGCAGAAGTACTACATGCAAATGGTGTAGAATTAGTTAATGCATTTTTCAGTCAAGATAACATTACAATTATTCTAAATGAAAGAGATTCATCAAGGGCTTATGAAATTTTACATTCAGATATTATGAGAACATAAGAAAACTAGTGGTTTTTCTTAAAATTATTCTTATAGGATATATTCAATCAATAAATGGATTAGATACAATTGGTTAAAAAAACAAAAAAAATTTTAATTTTAGGTAGTGGGTTTGCAGCTGTAGAATGTGCCAGACAATTAGAATCAAAATTTGGAAAAGATCCTGAAATTGAATTGGTAATGATTGGGGAAGATAATTTTCTATTATTCACCCCAATGCTGCCGCAAGTAGCCTCTGGAATGATTGAAACTAGGCACATAGTTTTACCTATTAGAACAATTTGTAAAAAAACAAAATTCTATGAAGGTAGAATTAAAAATATTGATCCATATGGAAAATTAGTAACATTATGGGGAACTAGAGATAAAAGAAGTATTTCAGTACATTATGATTTTTTAGTAATTGCACTTGGTAGTGAAACTAATTTTTTTGGTATGGCTGATGTTGAAAAAAATGCTTACACAATGAAAACACTCAACGATGCTGTAATGTTAAGAAATAGGGTAATTGATATGCTTGAACAAGCAGAAAATGAAACAAATCCAATTCTTAGAAAAAGCTTTTTGAATTTTGTTGTAGTTGGTGGAGGTTTTGCAGGGATAGAAACTGCAGGAGAATTAATGGATTTACTTTTAGATGCACGGAAATATTATCCTAGTATTCACAAAGAGGATCTTAAAGTAATTGTATTAGAAGCAATGGGAGGAATTTTACCTGGATTTAATAAAAAATTGGCAGACTTTGCAAAAAGAAAATTAATAGAAAGAGGAATTGAAATTCAATTAAAAAAATCTGTTACAAGTTTTGATGGAAATGAAGTTACAATAAAAACATTAGATGAAACTCCAAAAGATTCTATTGATCAATCTGAAATAAATTCAATTATTACAAAAACTTTGATTTGGACTGCAGGAGTTACTCCAGTTAACACAATTAAAAGATCAATGTTCAAAACTGAAAAAGGAAAATTAATAGTAAATGATTTTCTTGAAGTTCAAAAATTTCCAGGTGTATTTGCAATAGGTGATTGTGCTTTATTTGTAGACTCACTAAGTAATAGACCATTTCCTCCAACAGCACAAATTGCAGAATCCCAAGCAAAAATTGCTGCAAAAAATTTAATTTCTTTAATTAAAAATTCTAATCAAGAAAAATTTGTTTATCATTCTAAAGGACAAATGGCAATTATTGGAAAAAGAACTGGAATTGCAACATTTTTGGGAGTAAATATTTCAGGATTTGTAGCTTGGTTAATTTGGAGAAATGTGTATTTATCAAAAATTCCAACATTTGATAAAAAAACACGTGTATTTCTTGATTGGATAATAGATTTGTTCTTTGATAGAGATATTTCAAGAATAAAACTTATGAAACATGAATCTGAAAAAGAGTACAAGGAACTTGATGAAGTAGATGATGTTTGGTAAAATTATTTTCTTTTCTTAATACCAATTACAACAATAGCTGGAACTCCAAGATACATTCCAAGGTTTAGTGCAATCACTGAAAGTCCAATTCCCAAAACTTCTGATTCAGAGTTTACACCCTCCATTAGCGATAGTGATGAAATCATCGGGGTGATTGCAATCTTTACTGCTTCCTTGAAGTAGGGATTCTCTCTTTCATAATCAGCGATAACTGGTGAGACTGTATAGTAAATATTGTTAAACATTCCCATGAATGTGGTACCAGATTCGGTGTTTAGTAATGTATTATCTCTTAATTCTCTGAGTTGTTGAACTTCGGTTGCCATTTCAGAACCGTATGTAGCTGTTGCAATTAGACAACCACCACCTTCTTCAGAAGATGTCATTATAGGAGATTCTTGTGAGAGTATTTTAAAAGAATCAAGAGATTCTTGAAATTTTAAAGCATGATTATCAAAACGGTCAACTGTATTACTATATGCAAACGTGTATAATTTTTGTTCTGAAAGAATCATTACATTCAAGAATCTAATTTTTAATGGTGAATCATCAACTTCAAAATTTCCAATAGCTTCTATTTGATAAACATTAGATTTAATTAATTTTTGTGAAAGTATTTCTAATTTATTTAAATAGACTGCTTCGGACATTTCATTATTTTTTTCTAAAATTAAATCATCAATAGTTTTATCATTTGTATCTTCAATTGTTAATGAAATTACAGGATTAATTCCACCAATTTTAGGACCAACTGCAGCAACATCTGGAGCTCCAATAATACTACCATCAGGTTGTTGTAATAACCAGCCTACTGGTGCACTAAATCTAACATCAAGTTCTTGACTTTCAAAAATTTGGTTTTGCTCACCAGTAAATTCGGATATAGTAGATTCTGTTAATTGAGGTAAACCTAAATCCATAATATCTAAAATATCAGTCCTATTAGCAACTGTAATTTTTATGATTTTAACTTGTTCTGGATTTACTGGTCTATCATTAGTGCCTGTTTGAACTGCTGCAATTTTATCCAATGTATCAAAACTTGATTCAGTTACAAGTCTTCCAAATACAGTGTATTGCTCATCAAGAGAATTTGAATCCTGATGAACAATAAAAAATTGTGAGCCTGCACTATTTGGATCTGCTGATCTTGCCATAGAAACAATACCACGATTATGTTTAATTTTATTAAATTCTGCATCTAATGTTTCAGTAGGACCACCTTGACCCCAAGTATTTGGATCGCCACTAATGGTATTAGGATCTCCACCTTGAATCATAAATCCAGGTATTATTCTATGAAATAATGTTCCATCATAAAATCCATTTACAGATAACGCAAGAAAATTTTTTACATGATTTGGTGCAGCCCCAGGCAAAAATTCTATAACGATATTTCCAAGATTAGTTTCAATAATTGCTATAGGATTAGTATTAATTTCTGTAATTTGTGCAAACGAATAATTTCCAAACCCAATTAAAATTAAGAAAATAGTAAAAATGAAAATAATTTTATTCAATACTTTTTAAAAAAAATATCTCACTTAAAAGGTAATTGTATTAGTTTTTAACAAAGTCGAATAAATATTCCAATATGGAATCTGATGAAAAAATTCAAGCACATTTAGTTTCAGTTTGGAGAGAATCTAAAAAATTCTTCTCAGTTGGTGGAAGAGAAGGAATGTTAGTTTTAACTGATAAACATTTGACATATGTACATAAAACAGAATCAAAAATGAATTGGTGGAAAGCCATTACTCAAAGACAAGTAATTAATTTTATAAAATCAAAAGATACAATGATTCATCATGATGGTTATGATGAAAAAGAGCTTTCAAATGATTTACAAAATACTAAAAATGTTGAATTAGAATTTGATGATATTAAGAAAATTAGTTTTGAAGAAAAAACTTGGGGGAGTGCTTTGTATTTAGAATATGAAAAAGGTGATAAAAAAGAAAATTATCAATATGCAATAGCCCAAGATTGGGTAAAATATCCTATAAAGGAGCCTACAAAATTCATGAAGGTGGATTGGGCACCATTTGTTCAATATATTAAAGAAAGGCAAAAATTTACCAAATAAAAATGGGAAAAGTTTTTGCTGTTGGTGTTGGTCCAGGTTCACCCAAATATGTAACAGAAATTGTAAAAGAAGTTCTTCAAAGTTGTGATATTGTAATTGGTTACAAATACACTCTAAAAACAATAGAGAAACTAATTGAAGGAAAAGAAATCTATGAGATAACTATGAATGATCAAGAAAAATCTTATCAAAAAATACTTCCTGAACTTGGTGATAGAACATTAGTAATTCCATTTACAGGGGATGTAAATTTTTCAGAGTCTGAAGTAGTTGATAGATTAATAGAAATTTTTGGAGAAGTAGAAATTATTCCAGGTATAAGTTCAATTCAAGTTGCAGCATCAAGAACCAAAGTACCTTTGGATAAATCAAAAGTAATTACAATGCATGTTACAACTCCAATTGAAGATAAAAAATTAGAATTACAAAAAGCACTGATAGACGGTTTTAGTGTGGTTTTAGTTCCTAGACCATGGCCAAAACAACCAGACAAACACTTTATGCCATCTGAAATAGCAATTTATCTTCGAGAAAAGGGTTTTGATACTTCTAAAATGAAGGTGCATGTTTTTGAATCAATTACAAATGAAAATGAAACTAATTTTGAGGGAACTGTAAAGGATCTTGAAGGAAAAGAATTTTCGGATTTATCTGTAATGGTGTTTAATCAAGCAAGTTTAGATTCTTACATGAATTATAGATGGCAATGGGAAAATTAATTATCTAAATTATAATCCAGGCATTTCAATAGTTTCGTTTTGAATTAATTCAATCATGTAAAATTCAACATATCCACCTGCAAAAAGAAGTGCTATTACAATTCCAATTTCAATTATTGTTGGTTTGATAAATTGAGATAAACTTGTTTTTGTAATTATTGCTTTAATCAAAATAAAACTTCTAGAAATTCCTAATGAATACGAAAAAATTTCCATTAAACCAAATGGAGATAAGAATAGAATAGATAATGGCGAAATATTGGCTATTTCAGGCATAGAAGTTACAATTGCGGCAAAAGCATATCCTGTTGACCATGAAGAGAATAGTCCCCAAAAAATACCAAATCCAGGAATGAACATTGGTAATGCAATGGTTGTATTATGTACAAAAATACCAAATGCATCAATATCTAAAACTAATTTTTCAAATTCTTTCATGAACAAATTTGCTTCTTCTTCACTTACAGTAGACATTGAACCAAGTTGGAAAATCACTGTAAAAATTACTAGAAATGCAAAAAATGTAATAATTCTAATTTTATTCATATTACTTTGTTTTTTCAAACAATATTTGAGGGTTAGTTTAGAGCAGATTTAATTAAACCAAAGGATAGTCTTTGATATGAAAAAAGAGTTATCCTTGGCATTAAACTATGCATTAAACAAAGGGTTTCAAATTCATCCAGATGCATTTAAAATCTTAGATGATATTACAGATGTTAAACAATTAGAGAAAATTATTAAAGAAATTATTCAAGAAAAAACTAAACAAAAATTATTTCAAATTAATCAAGATGATCTAGAGACATATCTTGGAATTAAAGATGATCCTAATTTTCAAAATGAATTAAAAATATTATCTGATGTTACTAGTAAAGTTACATCAGGAGAGGGGGTTAAAGGATACAATGCCTTGTTTTCTAGCCGTTTTAACAAACTTAAGCGAATTATTTCAGATAGACCAGAATCAAAAAAGTTGAAATCCATGGCAGTTGTTAAATCAAAACTTCAAAAAGAATGGGAAGTTGAAAAAGATGTCTATATCTGTGGTTTAGTTAATACAAGAAATGCTGAAAGAAACATTACAAAATTAGTTTTAGAAGACCCTTCAGGCTCACTTGAGGGCATAATTTTTGATGAGGAATTACAAAAAACTGCTGGAACTCTATTAATTGATCAATTTGTTATGGCAAGAGTAGCTTTAGGTAAAAATTCAGGATTAATTATTAAAGATTTGATTTTTCCAGATATTCCAGATCAAAAAATTAACAAATCAGAAAATGAGGTATATGCCGTATTTTTGTCTGATTTACACATTGGAAGTAAATATTTCATGGAAGATGAATTAATTGAATTTGTAACTTGGTTATCTAGTCCAGATCCTGTTGCAAGAAAAGTTGGTTTTGTTTTAATTGGAGGTGACATAGTTGATGGAGTTGGAATATATCCAAATCAGAATAAAGAATTGGTTTGCCTAACCATAGAAGAACAGTTAGAAAAAGCAGAAAGTTTACTAGATAAAATTTCAAAAAAAGTTAAAATTATCATTATGCCTGGAAATCACGATCCAGGTAGAAGAGCTTTACCTCAACCAGCAATACCAAAAAAATACAATTCAGGTTTATGGGAAAGAGAAAATATTGAAATGGTTGGAAATCCAGCTTTAATTTCATTAAACGGAGTTAAAGTATTGATGTTTCATGGTCAAAGTATAGACGATATTGTAAAGACCACTCCAGGCCTAAGTTATGATAGACCTACAGACGTTATGAAAAATCTTCTTAGAGCCAGACATCTAAGTCCGATTTATGGTAGTTCAACACCAATAGCACCAGAAGTAGAAGATCTTTTAGTAATTGAAGATATTCCTGATATTTTTCATGTAGGACATGTCCATAAGGCCCAATTAGACATGTACAAGGGAGTTTTACTAGTTAATTCAGGCTCTTGGCAAAAACAAACACCTTTTCAAGCAAGTGTTGGAATGGTTCCAAATCCAGGTCTTGCCATTATTGTAAATTTAAAAACATTCCAAGTATTTCATGAGAATTATAGTTCAAACTCAAATAATGTCTTGCAAAGTTAATTCATTTTTGAAAGATTTTTTTATCATTTCTGATGAAACTGTTAGTTTGTATTTTTTTGTTCTTCCATGAATTCCTTGATGAATTAATCGTCCAGAAATAATTCCTGATAATTCAATTTCACTTAACATTTGTGTGACTCTTCTTTGAGTTAATTCATCTTTTCCAACTGCTTTACAGAGATTTTTGTAGGAAGAGTAAATCTCACCAGTAGAGGAGCCATTGGCCTTCATTATGGCTAAAAGTACTATTTTTTCATGAAGTGGGTATGATTTTAGAGAGGCTTCTTCTTTATTTTCTTCAATTTTTAGAGAGGCTTCTCTAACGTGTTCAACTGTAACTTTATCAGATTGTTGTCTTTCAGCAAGTTCTCCAGCTACTCGAAGTAAATCAATGGCTCTTCTAGCATCACCATGCTCTCCTCCTGCAAGGGCAGCACAGAGATTTAATGCTGGTCCCTCTACAGTGTTTTCAATAAAAGATTCAGTAATTCTTTCTTCAAGGATTTTTTTTATTTGCTCAGCATTATAGTTAGTAAATACGATTTCTTCCTCACCTAGACTGCTAATTACTCTAGGATCAAGTTTTTCTTTAAAGGTCAAGTCATTTGAAATCCCCACCATAGTTAGAGATCCCTGATCTAATTGCTCATTTGCCCTTGTTAATTGGTATAGAATATCTTTACCAGTTTTTACTACTAATTGGGCAAGATAATCAATTTCATCAATTACAAAAACTGCGTTAAGTTTTTCTGTATTAATTCTATTTAGTAATCTTTTGAAGACTTCACTAATAGCAAGCCCAGTTGTAGGTAATTCCTTCTCATTTAGACCTAATTGCCTGCCTATACTCACTAATAATCCGTATAATGTTGTCTCATTTTTAGAATTAGAATATACAAGTTTAATTGGAAAATTTGATTTTTCAACTCTTTCTTGAATTTTATAAAGTACTTTTTTAACAACTAAAGTTTTACCAGTACCAGGTTTTCCATAAACAAGAAGATTAGATGGTCTGGATTGTTTTAAAATTGGTAGTAGTGATTGAGTAACTTGTTCTTGTTCAGAATCTCTATGAAATATAATATTTGGAATATATGTAAAATGAAGAATTTCTCTATTCTTAATTATTGATTTACCAGATTCTGCTGCATCTAACATTCTATCAATTGGGTCAGACATACTCAGACACCTTCATTTCCTAACTGCTTCATCTTACTCATCTTTCAATTAAGAGAGTATAGAATACAATAGTAATTCTAGTTTAGTTTATGATTAGTTATTTTTAGTTAGATTTAGATTTTCTAAAAAAAATAAATTTAAAAAAAGATAGAGTGGAAATATTGGTGTGTGAGTTCTTATTTGAAATGAGAGTTGTTAACATATTGTTAAAATTATGTGAAGAAAATCAAAAAAAACCTAATTTTGACCCCCTTATTTCCTTTCCAGGCGTCAAAAATGATGTTAACAATGTGAATATCTCAAAATTACCCCCTTATTTCCACTCCAGGCATGATTATGTCTTGACTAAGGGGCTTAATTGAAAATAATATGTTAATAACAAAAAATTAACTAGGCATGGGCTAGGCAGTCAATGTTAACAAACTATAATGTTAACAAAACTGATCAGATCACTTGAACCGTTAACATTAGATCCTTTAGATCTCAAAGATGGCAAAAAAACGTATACGAATTGATGTGGAGGATGCAGATGGTGCACGATATGATATCAAAGTAGAGGGTAATGTAACTAGAGAGAAAATTCTCAAGATATTTGAAATGATGGACTTGATGAATATTGAAGAAGAACCACAATCATCTGTAAAAATGGATTCAACAGGATCAAAAATTTGGCATATTGTGGATAAATTCTTCCCAACGGGCAAGTTTACTTCAACAAATATTCTTGAAAAATATGAAGATGAACTTAATGAGCCTGTAAAACTTAGTATAATTTCCACATATTTATCACGATTTGCAGTAAAAGGTAGGGTGGATAGAGTAAGAACTGGCCGAGAATGGACCTATCAATCAATTAAGATAGCGCAAAAACAACAATAAATTATTAAGTTATAGTTACTTTTTTAATAATTAATCTATTATTTCCAAGTGTCATTTTTACATATTCCCCTTTTTGTATGTCCATAAATTTTCTATATTGTTTTGGTATTGAAACTGTACCTGCAGAAGTGATTTTTACTAACACTGCATTTTCTTGTACTGACATATTATTGTTATAATTTAATAATATATATAATTTAATATTTTCATATATTATTAAATAATAAATAATTAGTCTAATTTTCAGTCAAAAATAACATTTTATTAAGAAATTAACTTTGTAATTGTCTATACAACAATTTGATCAGATGCAATATCATTTATTTTTTCTTTTCCCTTTTCAGTAATTGAATATGAATATGGCTTGGTTTCTGTATTCCTTTGAACTAAACCACTCTCAAATAACTTCTTCATTAGTCTAGATGTGTGCTCTCTACTTCTTTTTGTTGTGATTTGTATATCACGTGATGTCATAGCTTTATTTGTGATTAGTTGTAACACATAATCAACTGGGCTCACAGGTTCAATATTTGATAAATTAGGCGTAGAAACTTGCTTTTCAAGAATAACTTCAGGCTCCTTAATCACTTCAATTTCCTTTTCAGGCTCCTTAATTTCTACTAATTTTTCTATAAATTGTTTTAATTCTAAGTTTGGATCGACTGGATTTTCTTCAACTCCTTGGATTTCTAATGAATCTAGGCGTATTTTCATATCAATTAATTGTCTTTCATAGTACTCCAGTCGCTCTACTTGTGTTGGATCTGCAACATCACTACTAGATTTTATGAATGGGCGTATTTTAAAGAAAAAATATAATCCTCCTAAACCTATCAAAAATGCTAAAATCACACCTAAAATCACTTCAGGGTCAGGAATTTCTATTAACATCACTACTTTTATGACTATATTGTGATTTATTGTGATTGAGTAATATTATTTGACACTTTAGATTAACAAAATCACACTTATAATCACAGATAATTAAATATCTAATCACATTTGATTAACTTTTACCTTAACTAACCTAATCACAAGTATCACATATTTGATGCCTGTCTGATAAGCTTCTCAATGACATTAATCACTTCATCTTCTCTTTCAGGAAATATATCACTCTCATTAATCACACTAATCTGTTCAGAGAGTTTTGATATCACATCAATATCATCAGGTAAAAGTATGCCTAAACCTCGTAAAAGTATGATTGAATAGAATAATGCAACTAATTTCTCTTTAGATTGACCTACTTGCCTGTAATATGCGCCTCTAGATATAGAAAAACTTGATTCTAGAAGATCCTTTTGATTTAGAATAATTTCAATTTGTCGCTCTGTAAACAGTGATTTTTTGATAATTTTCCTAATAATATTGTTAAAATTAGATTCTTTAGACTCTTCCATAGCTATACAGATCTGTATACTGACATTACAATTAAACTTTAAAGTGTGATATACAAACCACATCTATGGTCGGAAAAGTTGAATTATTTTTAAAATCAGAATTAGAAAAAAAGAATGCACTACTGTTTGTCTTAATTGATTCTGAAGTTTCAAATTTAGAGGCTTCAAGTAAACTTGCTCAAGATGTTGAAAAAATTGGTGCCTCTGCTATCTTAGTTGGAGGCTCATCTGCTACTGATCAAATTGAAATGTCTCAAGTTGTTAAAGGCATTAAACAAGGCATAAAAATTCCAATAATTCTCTTTCCTGGTAATGTTACAGGTGTTGTTCCTGATGCAGATGCTATTTTGTTTAGTTCATTAATGAATTCAGAAAATCCTTATTTTATAACACAAGCACAGGCATTAGCAGCTCCAAGTGTTGCAAAATTTGGTTTAGAGCCATTACCAACTGCCTACTTAGTAGTAGGAGATGGTACATCTGCTTGGTTTATTGGTTCTGCAAGAGGAATTCCTTTTGAAAAGCCTAAAATCGCTGCTGCATATTCATTAGCGGCACAATTTTTGGGTATGAGATTTGTGTATTTAGAAGCAGGTTCTGGTGCAAAAACCCATGTTACTCCTGAAATGGTTAAAACTGTAAGACGTGCATTTAATGGATTTTTGATAGTTGGGGGTGGAATCAAAGATGTTGAAACTGCCGAAAGTCTAGTTAAAGCAGGAGCAGATGCCTTAGTGATTGGAACTTTCCTTGAACAGGGAGGAAGTATTACAAAACTTGAAGAAATAACAAAAGCAATTCAAAGAAGCAAGTAATACTATTCTATAATGTCTGAAAACGATGCAATTTCTCGTATTCGTCATATTGACATGCCAGATTATTATTTGGATTATTACTCACATCTCTCAACTGAAACATATTCAATATTTCAGCATGCAGCACTAGCAAAATCTACCTTAGTTGACTCTTCAGGCATAATTGAGCCTAAAATCGCATTTGATTTAGCAGATCGAGTTGCAAAAATGCACGATATTGATATTGCTGATCATCTAAGAGAAATTTTAAAAATTAAATCTAAAGAGCTTTCTGCATTAATTATAGCTAAAGAGATTGCTTCAGGAAATTATTCTCTTCCTGATGCTTCTTTGGAGGATAAACTGGATCTTGCAGTTCGTGTAGGTTTAGCAATAATTACTGAGGGTGTTACAATTGCACCTCTACAAGGAATTAGTGAAGTAAAAATAAAGAAGAATAAAGATGGAACTGATTATCTTTCAGTTTCAATTGCAGGACCTATGCGTGCAGCAGGTGGAACAGAATCTGCAGTTACTTTGTTGATTGCTGACTATGTTCGACAAATAGCAGGATTATCAAAATTCCAAGCAAATTCTTTTGATGATGAAACAGGTAGATTTGTTGAAGAATTACGAATTTATGAAAGAGAAGCTAGTAGCTTTCAATTTCACATATTAGATGAGGATATTGAACATGTTATTTCTAATCTTCCAGTTGAATTAGCTGGTGTAGATACTGATCCATATGAAGTTGTAAATCATAAAGGAATGACGCGAATTAAAACTGATAGAGTTAGAGGGGGAGCTTTACGTGTTCTAAACGATGGTCTGATTGGAAGATCAAAAAAACTACTCAAAAGAGTAGAAATGTACAATTTAGATGGTTGGGAGTGGCTCGCTGATCTCAAAGGTGCAGTTCAAACCGGTGATAATCAGGAAGATGCTGCCGCAAAAAGAATGCGTGAGGTGATTACAGGCAGATCAGTTTTATCTATGCCTAACAAATTAGGCGGATTTCGGCTTCGATATGGAAGGGCCTGTAATACTGGTTTTGCCGCAATAGGATTTCATCCAGTTGTCGCTGAAATTCTAGATCATACAATTGCTGTTGGAACTCAAGTCAAAATTGATATTCCTGGCAAGGGTGCAACTGTCGCATTTGTTGATTCTATTGAAACTCCAACTGTACGTCTTGATAATGGTGATGTTGTAAAAATTAAAAATGTTAAACATGGAATAGAAATTAAAAATAAAATTGAAAAAATATTACATTTAGGAGATGTTTTAATTACATTTGGAGATTTTCTTGAAAATAATGCTCAACTAATACCATCAGGATATGTTGAGGAAATCTGGATAGAAGAATTAAAACTAATTATTTCAAAATTTGAGACTGAAAATCAATATCTAAAACAATTTTTGATTAAAACACCTACAATTGAAGAAGCATTAAAAATTTCACTTGATTTTAAATTTTCATTACATCCACACTATCTTTATTTTTGGGATAAAATTTCATCAGAAGAATTGGTTCAACTTTTAGAACCAACTAATTTCAATCAAAATAATATTGAGTATCCAATCAAAATAAAAAAAATTCTTGAAAAATTAGGAACTCCGCATAAAGTTAAAAATGAATCTATAATTTTAGAAAACGAAGAAGCAAAAATTTTCTTTAATTTATTATTTATAACAAAACCAATAATTGATGACTCATCAATTCCTCAGATTTTAACAAAATCATCAAAAATTAAAATTAATAATAAATTTTCAACTTCTGTTGGAATTAGAATAGGAAGACCTGAAAAAGCATCAGCTCGACAAATGAAGCCTCCTACACATACATTATTTCCAATTTCTGATAAAGGTGGACCGACTAGAGACCTGCTTAAGGCATCACGCAATGAACATTTTTTTGCAAATCTTCACAATAGGCATTGTCAGCAGTGTAATGAACCATCTATTGGGATAAAATGTTCTAAATGTGGCACAAAAACAGTAGTCACTTTCAGGTGTAATAGTTGTAGAGATACGCTAACAGAACCATATTGTGAAAAGTGTAAACGTAAAGCTCCGGCACACTCTCATAAGGAATTTCCATTAAAAGCAAGATTACTTTTGGCTCAAGAAAAAATGGGAATTCGTGCAAAAGAGCCTTTCAAAGGTCTTAAGGAATTGATTAGTGAAGACAAAATTGCAGAGCCTCTTGAAAAGGGACTTGTACGTCAAAGTCTTGGTTTAACCACTTTCAAAGATGGAACTATTAGATTTGATGCAACAAATTCTCCTTTGACGCAATTCAAACCATCATGGATTGGAACATCTATTGAAAAACTCAAGGAATTAGGTTACTCACATGATATTGATGGTAAACCAATTGAAAGTATAGATCAAATTATTGAACTTCGAATGCAGGATGTAGTAATTCCTAATGAAAGTGGAAGATATTTGGTTTCTACTTGTAAATACATTGATACACTTTTAGTAAAATTTTATGGTAAAACTCCATTTTACAATGTTAAAAATACTGAAGAATTACTTGGTCATTTAATAATTGGATTAGCACCTCATACTTCTGTTGGAATTGTAGGAAGAATTATTGGGTATACCGAAACTCATGTTTGTTTTGCAACACCCAATTGGCATTCTGCAAAAAGAAGAGATGCTGATGGTGATGCTGACTCTATTATGCTTTTAATGGATAGTTTACTTAATTTTTCAAGACAATATCTTTCTGATCGAATAGGAGGTTTGATGGATGCACCATTACTTATTCAACCTCTTGTTTTGCCACATGAATCTCAACCTCAAGCACATAATCTTGAAGTAACAAAAATATTTCCTTTAGAATTCTTTGAATCTACATATCAAGAAAGTAAAGCATCTGATGTAAATTCAGTTGAAATTATTAAATCAAGAATAGGTACTAAAAGACAATTTTATGATTTTCATTTTACTCATTCAACTTCATCATTAACTACCTCAAAACCTCGAAGTGCATATTCAACATTAGGTTCAATGCTTGATAAATTTGATATGCAAGTTAGAAATGCTGAATTAATTGATGTAGTTAATCCCTCGGAACTAGTTTCAAATGTTATTTCAACACATCTTGTTCCAGATATTATGGGAAATCTTCGAGCATACGCAAGACAAAGTTTTAGGTGTACTGCATGTGGAAAATCCTATCGTCGAATGCCTCTTATTCAAACATGTGTATGTGGTCATAAATTAATTGCAACAATTACGAGAGGTTCAGTTGAAAAATATCTTAAACTTGCAAAAAGACTAGTTGACAAATATGATGTTGGTGCATATCAGCGTGGAAGAATCTATGCTTTATCTGATGAAATAGACTTAGTTTTTGGTAAAAGTAAAGGAGATCAATCACTGCTTACAGATTATGCATAAAATTATCTTAATTTGACGTATTCGTAGGCACCAAGTTTATTGTCAAAGCAATAGTGGACTTTTTGATATTCTTTTCTCCAAGATTTGACTTTTGGAAGAATCTTTTTTGGATCCTTTTTCTCAATAATGATTTGTTTCATGAATGTTGCAATTTCTTGCATTTCATTTTCTTTCATTCCTAGTCTTGTAATTTCAGAAACACCTAACCTAATTCCACCAGGGTGGAAATAATTTCTTCCAGCTTTAATATCGCCAGGAATAAGTTGTCTATTTACAATTATGTTGGCTTTTTCTAATTCAGCTTCTACTTTACCACCATCAAGATAATCTAAAACATTAACTGCAATTTGATGTGATTGTGTGAATCCTCTGCTTTCACCTAATACTTTGAATCCAGCATCACTTAATGCCACTGCAAATGCTTTTGCATTTTTAATTACTTGTGTAGCATAATCTTTTCCAAATTCTAAAGCTTCTGCAAATGCAACTGCTTTTCCTGCCATGTTGTTAATGTGATGGCTACTTGTAAGACCTGGGAATGTTGCTTTTTTAATTGGTTCTGCATGTTCTTCAGAACCTAAAACTAATCCGCCTTGAGGACCGAATAGTGTTTTATGAGTACTCATTGTCATTGTATCTGCACCTTCACGTAATGGATCTTGGAATTTACCACCTGCAATTAATCCTGCAACATGGGCTGCATCATAATTGATGTGTATGTCATAACTTTTAAGAAAATCTGATAATTCCTTTACTGGATGTGGGAATAAAAATAATGAACCTCCAAACATTGCCATTTTAGGAAGACGATTATTTTTCTCTAAATCCTTAATTTTTTCTTTAGTTTTATCAACATCAATTGTCATTTCTTCAGGATTAAATGGATAAAATTCAATTTCTAATCCATGAACTAATCCAGCAGTTCCAGAATGTTCTTTTTTACCATGTGAAATATGACCGCCTGCGGGAATAGATGGTGCAATCATGATATCTCCTGGATTTGAATAAGCTGAATACACTGCTAAATTTGCAATTACGCCAGAAATTGGTCTAACATCAGCAAATTTTGCTTTGTATAATTTTTTAGCTAATTTCATACATTCAAACTCTACCTCATCAATGTAGATACAACCAGCATAGACTCTTTCTCCAGGCCAGCCTTCTGCATATCTATTACCAAAATCAGAAACAATTGCTTCTCTAACTGCAGGACTAGGAATATTTTCACTAGCAATTAGTGGTATGGAATTTTCAAACCACTTATGATGTTCTTTTAAATTTGTAAATATTTTATTGTAAGATTCCTTATTTTGTGACTTTACCATGTTTAGTAATTTATTTTTCCCAATTTAAAAACACCGATACGAGATTATTTTCTTAAAATCTTGATCTGTAAGGTATAAAAGAGGAATTTGGAGTTTTATCATTTATGGGTATGCAAGCAACTTCTAAAGGAAATATGCCTGTTGTCTTACTAAAAGAAGGCGGTACAGAAACCAAGGGTAAAGAGGCTCAAAAAAACAATATTGCAGCAGCTAAAATTATTGCAGAAATTGTTCATACCAGTTTAGGTCCACGTGGAATGGATAAAATGTTAGTTGATTCCTTAGGCGACGTTACAATTACAAATGATGGTGCTACTATTCTTAAAGAAATTGATGTTCAACACCCAGCAGCAAAAATGCTAGTTGAAATTTCTAAAACTACTGATAATGAAGTAGGTGATGGAACAACTTCTGCTGTTATTTTAGCAGGTTCATTACTAGAACATGCTGAAACATTAATTGATCAAGATGTACATCCGACAATTATTGTTGATGGATATAAAAAAGCTGCAAGAAAAACTAAAGAATATCTTGAAGAAATTGCAGATACAATTTCTCCAGTTGATAAAAACATGTTAACGAAAATTGCACATACTTCAATGCAAACTAAATTAGTTAGAAAAGATTCTGATTTACTTGCAGAAATAATTGTAAAATCTGTAGTTGCTGTTTCTGAAAAAGAAGGTGAAAATTATCTAGTTGATATTGATGATATTAAAGTAGAAAAGAAAGCAGGAGGATCAATTAAAGATTCTGCTATCATTGAGGGTATTGTTCTTGACAAAGAGATTGTTCATGGTGGTATGCCTAGATCAATTGCTGATGCAAAAATTGCATTAATTAACACCGCATTAGAAATTAGTAAAACTGAAACTGATGCAAAAATTAACATTTCAAATCCTCAACAACTAAAATCATTTTTGGATGAAGAAAATAAAATGCTAAAGACAATGGTTGACAAAGTTATTGGTTCTGGTGCAAATGTAGTATTATGTCAAAAAGGACTTGATGACATGGCACAACATTATCTAGCTAAAGCAGGAATTATTGCAGTTAGAAGAATTAAAGAAAGTGATCTTACTAAACTTGCAAAAGCAACAGGTGCAAGAATTGTTACAAACCTTGATGATTTATTTGAAAAAGATTTAGGTACTGCAGCAATAGTTGAAGAAAGAAAAATTGAAGAAGACAAATGGGTTTTCATTGAAGGTTGTAAACATCCTAAATCTGTAACTTTACTTTTACGTGGTGGTTCTCAAAGAGTCGTAGATGAAGTTGAACGCTCTGTTCATGATGCATTAATGGTAGTAAAAGATGTAATGTTAAAACCACAAATTGTTGCAGGCGGCGGTGCTCCTGAAACATATGCTTCAACAAAATTACGAGGTTGGGCAAAATCTTTGGAAGGAAGAGAACAATTAGCTGCAGAGAAATTTGCAGATGCATTAGAGTCAATTCCATTATGTCTTTCAGAAAATGCAGGTATGGATCCAATTGATACTCTTACAGTTCTTCGTTCTAAACAACAAAAAGGAGAAAAATGGACTGGAATTGATGTTATGAAAGGAAAAATTGGAAATATGAAATCAAGTGATATTATTGAACCACTCGCAGTTAAACTTCAAATTGTTTCAGCAGCAGCTGAAGCAGCATGTATGCTTCTTAGAATAGATGATGTAATCGCCACCCAAAGTTCTGGTGGCGGTGGAGGAGAAGGAGGAATGCCACCTGGAATGGGTGGTGGAGGAATGCCACCTGGAATGGGTGGAATGCCACCTGGAATGGGTGGAATGCCTGATATGGGCGGAATGATGTAATATTATTTTAAAAATTCCTTCTTTCAAAAATTTATTTTATAATTATAATGGATAATATTTCATCTAAAATATTTTCAAGTTTAAAATATATTTATCTAATTGCATTTTTTGGATTACTTTCTGGTTTTTTTTATCCATTAATTACAGGTCAAAGTTTTGATGTGGTAATTTTTGGAATTTTTATTTTATTTGTAGGTCTTGCTGGTTGTATTTTATTATACAAAACTACTATATCTGAAAACAAAAAAGGAATATTTTTTGTATCTGGATTTAGTTTAATAATAATTTCACTTTATTTTATTTTTCAGATGACTGGAAGAGTCTAGACATCAAAGTATAGATAAAATTCATGAGGATGTGGTCTAATTGAAATTTCTCTCTGATCTCTTCTTTCTAATTCAATAATTTTATCAATTACATCATTAGTATAAATTGGATTTAAGAATTTTCTATCACTTTCTAATTCATCTAATGCCTCACCAAGACTTTTTGGTAAAACACCAATTCCACGTTTAGCTCTATCTGATTTTGTCATTTTAAATATATCATCACGTACTTGTTCACCTGGATCCATTTTCTTTTTAATTCCGTCCATTCCAGCTGCTGTTACTGCTGCAAATACAAGATATGGGTTTGATGAAGGATCTGGTGCTCTAAATTCTAATCTTTTTAATTTAGAATGTTGTTTTCCTTTCAAATGTTTAGGAACTCTTACAATGGCTGAACGATTTCCTGCACTCCATGCAATGTATGCTGGAGCTTCATATCCTGGAACTAATCTATGGTATGAATTGGTAGTAGGATTACAAATTGCAGATAATGCTTTTGCGTGATTAATAATTCCACCACAAAAATATCTGCCAACTTGACTTAATTCAATTTCATCATCAGGATCATAAAATGCATTTTCCTTTCCTTTCCATAAACTAACATTAACGTGCATTCCAGAACCTGCATCCATTGCAATTGGTTTTGGCATACATGTTGCAACTTTTCCATATTTCTGTGCAACATTTTTGATTACATATTTGTAAGACTGTGCAGCATCTGCAGCATTTGTCATATGATCATACATGATATCAATTTCACATTGTCCTGCAGTTGCAACTTCATGGTGATGATTATCACATAAAATTCCAAAATTATTACTTAAAATATTTACACACTCATTTCTGTATGGTGTTAGAGTATCTGCAGGTGGTGAAGGATAATACCCTTCTTGTAATCCCATTGGATATCCATCTCCAGTTTGACTCCATGGTGCTTCTGCTGATTCAATTGAATATGATTGTCCTTTGTATGGTGTTAAAACATCCCAATGAACTTTATCAAATACAAAAAACTCTACTTCTGGACCCCAGGTACTAAAATCAAATCCTTGAGTTTTAATATATTCTTCAGCTTTTTGAGAAATCCCTCTAGGATCTCGAGATAATCTTCCTCTATCTTCACCCCAATGCACATCACAAAGAAGTCTAGCCGTTTTATTTTCAGTCATCCAAGGAATAATTGCAAATGTATTTGGATCTGGTTTTAATAATAAATCTGAATCTTCAATTGATGTAAAACCTATAATTGATGAACCATCCAATTTTGGTAATCCATCCCTCATTTGTTCAGGGGTGAAAGTACTTGCTGAAATTGTAGTATGATGAAAATGACCTGTAAGTCCTGTAAATTGTAAATCGATAAACTGAATACCTTCATGTTGAATTCTTGAGAAAACTTCATCAACTGAGTAGGTTGTTTGAACTGCTTTTCCGTGGCTAACTTTGTATGGCAATTTTTATACTTCAATCAAACACAAATACAACCAGCATTTAAGGATTAGCTAGAATATGTCTGAATCAAACCAAATTGATATCAATTCATTACATCATACAGTTTTACTAGAAACTGAAAATGATTCCTTGTTAGAAATCAAACCAAATTTTTATCGAAACTTATCTGATTTTATTGGAAATTTAAGAAAACAAGAATTTGATGGTGTAGAAAATAAAATTAAAGATACTATGATAGAAATGGCAACTGAATTAACATCATTATTGATACATATCAGACTAGAAAAAATTTCTAATTCTGATAATTTTGACATTAGTCACCTTCTTGATGAAGAAAAATTCATTTTAGATTCCCATGAAGAACAAAATGAAAGAATAGAGATGATTCTATCTGCAACAATTAGCGGAAAATCAAAATTTCTTGAATCATTAGCGGAAAATCATAAAATAAAGAAAGTAGTAATTAGATTTCTTAGTGATGTTGATGAAATTATAGGTGCAGATCTTGAAAGATATGGTCCTTTTAAGGTTGAAGATATAGCTACAATTCCCTATGAAAATGCTCAGGCTTTAATCGCTAAAAAAATTGCAATTAAAGTTAGATGGGAAGATTAGGTAGAAATTATACTCATTATCACTATAGGTTATGTCTCATACTGGAGTAGAAGTTTTTGATTATCTTTTATACACAATTTACCCCGTAATTGGAATTTTCATCGTTGAAATGATTAGTAGATTAATCAAAGCTCCAAAATGGATTAAACTTTGGACTCAGGCAGTTGTATCTGTATCTTTTGGTATTTACTATTGGTTCATCTTACCTGCACCACAAAATTTTCCATTGACTGCAATGGTCATGTTTGCATTAGCAATTGCTTTAGTCTATCAAGGAAGACGTGCAAAAATTTCTCCTGAAAAAAGTCCTTATTGATTTTAAGATTTTCCAAAAATTCGTTTAAAGATACTTCCCTTATTTTTACTTCCATCACGAATTATTTTTCTCTCTCCAAATCTTTCTGATCTAATTTGGCGTAATTTTACACATCTGTGTTCTTCTGGAAGTCTATGTTCTGCACAAAATGGATCCTTACAATAACTACAATGAAATGGCATCTCTGTCATGTCTCCACAATAAGCACAATTTTCCGATATCATAAGTTAGCATAGGTTTTTTCTTTTAAAAAAGTTGTTAGATTATTTTTAAAATTATACTAGTTTCTAAACATTTTTAGTATTGTTGTATCAAAATTTAGATGATATATGATGATTAATGGTAAAGTTGCAATAATTACTGGAGCAAGTAGCGGTATTGGAGAAGCTACTGCTTTAACACTGGCCAAAGCTGGTGTTAAAGTTGCAATTGGTGCTAGAAGAGTAGAAAGATTAGAAGAATTATCAAAAAAAATTATTGATAACGGTGGAGAAGTATTCTTTCAAAAATTAGATGTAACAAAAAATGAAGAATGTAAAAATTTTGCTAAAGCAGTTTTAGACAAATGGGGTTCAATTGATATTTTAGTAAATAATGCAGGTCTAATGCCATTAAGTTTTTTCAAAAATCTCAAAATTGATGAATGGGATAGAATGATAGATGTAAACATCAAAGGCGTGTTATACTGTACAGGCTCAGTTATTTCTCATATGAAAGAAAAAAAATCAGGACATATAGTTAATATTTCATCTGTAGCTGGCAGAGTTGTATTTCCAGCAGGTAGTGTTTATTGTGCCACAAAATTTGCTGTAGCTGCATTTACTGAAGGATTAAGACAAGAATTTAGTGTTCGTTCAAATATTAGAGTAACTAGTATTGAACCTGGAATAGTTGCAACAGAACTAACTGATACAATAACTGATGAATCTCTTCAGCAATTTGTAGAGCATGGAAAAAAGATGGAAACATTACAAGCACAAGATATTGCTAATGCAATTTTGTATGCTGTAGATTCTCCACCACATGTTAATGTCAATGAAATTTTGATTCGACCTACAGCCCAAGAAAAATAAGTTGTCAAGTATTCCACATGTTGTAATTTTAGGTGGAGGATTTGGTGGTCTTTCTGCAGCTAACGAAATAAGAAATTCATTAGATTCTACTAAAGTAAAAATTA